>JBDTSF010000181.1:0-19183 GCA_039931295.1 Nitrospirota bacterium
CTCGGTTGCGGCCTTTGAGGGCGAGTTCGTGGTAGTGGACGATCGCGCAGCGCATTGTTAAGGCCGTGAAACGTGAAACGTGAAAGGTGAAAGGCAAGAAGTGAAACGTGAAAGGTGAAACGTCACAGGTAAGAGATGAAGACAATACATAAGAGTCACCGTTTGGCTCGCAAGTGGCGAATGAGCCCGCTCAGCATTCTGTCCACCCGTTCAAGCCGTTCGTTCAGCGCTTCCCACTCGATTTGTCCGAGGTACTCAAGTCGCCTGGCGAGTTCCAGTTGAGTGTCCAGCTCACTTAATGAGCCCTTCGAGATATGGAGGAACTGAACAAACTCCTTCTTCGTTTGTCTGGCAGCTCCTTCGGCAATGTTGCTGGGAATACTTACGGCTGCTCGCCGTATTTGGCTTGTAAGACCGAACTGTTCATTCGACGGAAATCTTTCAGTGACTCGATATATCTGTTGAGCTAAATCGACAGCGTCAGTCCAGGCATTGAGCTTTTTGTGGGGTTTATTCACGCCCAGGTTTCTGCTGCCAACGTTTTACCTTTCACCTTTTACTTCTCACCTGCCTCCAAGAAACGCTCGGCGTCGATGGCGGCCATACATCCGGAGCCTGCGGCGGTGACCGCTTGGCGATACACAGAATCCTGCACATCGCCGGCGGCGAAGATGCCGGGAATGCTGGTAGCAGTGCCGTGATTGGTGATGATGTAACCTTTTGCATCCATCTCAAGCTGGCTGGCGAACAAAGCTGTGTTAGGGCGGTGCCCGATGGCGACGAAAACGCCGGCACAGGGCAGTTCCGTTGTCTTGCCGGTGACGAGATTTTTGATGCGGGCGCCGGTCACCACATCTCTGCCGAGAATGTCTTCGACGACGGAGTTCCAGACGAATGTAATCTTTTCGTTCTTCACCGCGCGGTCTTGCATGATTTTGGAGGCCCGCAGCGTGTCGCGCCGGTGAACGATTGAGACCTTGGTCGCAAATTTGGTCAGGAAGGTCGCTTCCTCCATCGCGCTATCGCCGCCGCCGACGACAATCAGTTCCTTTTCCTTGAAGAAAAATCCATCGCAGGTCGCACAGGTTGAGACGCCGTGCCCCGTGAGACGCGCCTCGTTTTTCAACCCGATCTGAATGGCCGATGCGCCGGTGGCGAGGATGACGGTCTTCGCATGGATGGTCTGTTCGGCGTCAACGGTAATTGTAAAAGGGCGCTGTGTAAAATCGACGGCTGTGACCTCACCGGTCAAAAACTCCGTACCGAACCGTTCCGCCTGAAATCGCATCTCCTTCATCAACTCCGGGCCCATGATGCCCTTGGCAAAGCCAGGATAGTTCTCGACTTCTGTTGTTGTGGTCAACTGGCCGCCGGACTGCCAGCCTTCAATGAGCAAGGGCGAGAGATTCGCCCTCGCCGCATAGACTGCAGCGGTAAGTCCAGCCGGTCCCGAGCCGATGATGATGACGTTGCGCATGGGCGAAAATTTATCACAGAGTGTGGAGGGAATGCACGGTGGAGGGTTAGGCGAGGAGGCAGAGGTTTTTCAATAATCGGACGACTTGTCTGCGGAGAGAAGGGCGAGGGAGGGTTCCATTCAACACGTGGTCAGCGTGTTGGACCTTCTTTGCCAAGGGCATCTGGCTGATGATGCGTCGGATGGCTTCGGCTCGGGAGAGACCATTACGTTTCTTAAGGCGCGCGATTTGTGTTTCTCGGTCGGCGATGATGACGATGGTGCGGTCAACTCGCTTGTCGATCTGTGCTTCAAAAAGGAGCGGTACGTCGTAGATCACCACGGCATGAGGATTTTTTTGTACGGCTAGTTTTGTGAGCGTCGCTTGTTCGCGGGCGACGCGGGGGTGGATGATGTGTTCGAGTTGCCGGCGTTTTTTGGGATTGCGGAAGACGATGCTTCCGAGTGCCTGTCGGTTGAGCGAGCGGTCCTGATTGAGCACGGCCTTCCCAAAGAGTCCGACAATCTCTCTCCAAGCCGGCTTGCCTGGCTTGACGACTTCATGGGCCAGTTCGTCGGCATCGATGACGACTGCGCCGCATTGCTTGAACATCTTGGCGACGGTGCTCTTGCCGGTAGCGACGCCGCCTGTGAGGCCGACCAGAATCATGGCGGCGGAGCATAGCACGCGACTCCTCGCCTCACAACCGAGCGTGATTGACTTCGGAGCGGGGAGGCTTGTATGAGTTCCTGCATGACACAGCTTGTGAATAGGATACTGAAAAAGTCCGCCAGCATCGCTCTCGCGTCGCTCTCAAGATCCGTCAAAGGTGAAACGAGGTTCAGCAGATGGTTTTCCCTCAGCCTGCTCGTTTTCATCACGGCGCTTGGGTTCTGGGGTTTCGGTCTGGTGTGGGCTGATGAAGGCCCATTGCCAGGCCCTCGGACCCTTGTTGTTGCGCTGGATGGAACCGGGGACTACGTCTCTCTTCAGGAAGCGGTCGATGCCGCCAAGAAAGGCGATACCGTCTTCGTCAAGCCGGGCCGCTATCCACAGGATGTGACGATTCACAGCAAAGAGAAGATCAAGTTTGTTGGGGCCGGCGTGGATCAGGTGACGATTCTGGGGCGCGAGATTGTGGTGGGCGCTCTTCACGTAGGCAAGTGGCCCTATGGGGCGACAGACATTGAAATCAGCGACATGACCATCAATGACCGAGGAGGGCATGCCGTCGGCCTTTTCAATGGGCAAGGGATTGTCCTCCGCCGGATCAAGATCAATGGCATGTTGTTCAGCCAGCAAGTTCACGATGTGCGGATCGAAGATTGTGTGATCGGCGGAAGCGAGACGACTGGCGTTCAGTTTGCCGACTCAGAAGCCGTCCTCATGGGGAATGTGATCCATGATAACGATCATGGCGTTTCGATTGCCGGCAATTCGAACGTGCGGTTGGAGCGGAACGTGATTAGGCAGAGTCTTTTTGAGGCGGTGGTCGTCAGCGGCCATGCCCGTGCCGTAATCGTGAGTAATACCCTGGTCAAGAATGGTGGCGGTGCAGCGTTTCTCGGGCAATCCCAGAATGATGTCAGCGGCAATGTGGTCGGGCTGAATCGAGTGGGTTTTGTGATCGCCCCAACAAGCCAGACCACTAGCTCATTCAACGCGTTCTACAATACCGATGGCGATTATCTGCGTGTGGATAATCCAAACCGACTGGCTCCGGAACTTAAAGCCCGGTCAGATATTACCGGTGACCCGCACTTTGTTGATCCAGGGCATGATGATTTTCGCCTACGTCTCGATACGCCACTTCTCAAAATTGGTCAGTTCCCCTACCTTGGAGCCCTTGCCCCTGTCTCAACTATTACGAGTCGATCGACTGAAAAGTAGTTTTCAATCAATACGATAGGCCGTTCACCAGGGCACGGATTTCCATGTGCTATGCTACCTGTACATCGTCGATCAGATTGATATAAGTCTCTGGCGTAAAGATTGCTTATCCAGCAGTCGGGGAATCAGGAGGTAGCTGTGGCAAGTTTTCGACAAGAGTTGGAAAAGCGTGGACCTCACGGCATCCCATCGCTCGACGATGTGGAGTCTGGCAAGCTGGTTGGTGCCGTTCTCCCTATGTCGGAAAAGGCGCAGATTCAGATGCGTAACAGCATCGAAGTGATCGATTACCTACTCAATCAAGAACGCGTTGTCTGGAGCTGACCCCACCTTCTTCACCTCCTGAATCTTCGATCCAAAGCCGCCATCTTGACAGGCCCGCTCTTGCCTTCGTACGCTTATTGCCGTACATCATCCTTATATAACCAGGAGATACCCCGATGGCATACGTTCACCCACACTGTAGGGTACCAATGGTGCATCGGCTCATCATCGCAACGGCGTTCGTGATGCTGATGCCGTATACGGTGCCAGCTTCTGATGAATTGCCGAAAGAGTCGGTGCTCCCGCTGGCGCTGGCGGGCAAGGCGATTCAGGCCTCGCTGGATGCGTGCAAGAAAGACGGCTACAAGGTCAGCGCGTCGGTGGTGGATCGAGGCGGGGTGCTCCGCGCCATGGCGCGGGCTGATGGAGCTGGGCCCCATACGGTCGATAGCAGCAGGAAGAAGGCGTACACGGCGGCTAGTCTTCGCCGTCCGACGACTGAACTGACTGAGTCCATCAATAAGATGCCGACCTTGCAAGCGCTTCGTGACATCAACGACCAGGTATTGATGCTGGGGGGCGGGCTCCCGATCGAGATCGACGGTGAGATTGTTGGAGGGATTGGTGTCGGCGGGGCGCCAGGCGCACACCTTGATGATGCCTGTGCTCAAGCGGGCCTGGACGCGATTGGCGCTGCGCCGAAAGTTCCAGCAAATAAGTGAGTGGAATATATCCGGCCAGGAGCGTGGTCTGCCTGTTCCTACTCCTACTGCTGGCTGCCTGCAATAGTGACGTACCGGTGCCGGCCGCTGTCGAGTTTTCCGCCGATCAGGTGCGATTGACCATCACTAGAACTGCCACTAATCCGTTCCTCTCCCGGCACGACCTTCACCTCTCGTTCAAAGGGCCAGGAGGCTGCTCCAGCGAGGTAGAACTGTTTCCCAATACGGGGTATGCGAGCCGAAGGAATCTCTATCAAGCGGGAGCAGGCGTACTCTATGTGGTGGGCCAGTTCGATGCGCGGGTCATCGATGTACAGCATTGTACGGTCACGCTGGCCGAGTTCCGCACCCTCGATCGCTATGTCACCTTCCTCGGTAGCTTCGATGAGAACGAGCAGAAAGCCTGGACTTACTTCCCTGCCAGTCAGCGATCAGAACTCCCCTTTGAGAAGCGATAACTGGGCACTTCAGACCGCCGAAGGAATGGGCTGTGATGGCGGTGGGCTGTCTGTCTAACCGCGATCTATTCCGACGCGATCAAGTCGAGAAAATGTTTGTGGTTTCAGCAGGTGGTGGTACGCTTTGATCTGATAAGGAACGGTACCCTAGGAGTATGACCTGTAGGCTCTCTAGAGGAGCGATCCAAGGAGGATGATATGGCAACTGTGGCGTTGAGCGGGTCTCGCCCCAATTCTGCGCACATTGTGGTGGCCGTTCGAGAAGAGCGGAGAGTCTACACGTTCAAGATTGCTATGAGTATGGCGCTCTATGCCTGCCTGTTCTTCGTGCTCGCTTTCTGCGGGCCCTATGTCTTGCCCGCCATTACGCTTTTTTCAGATGCACCATTAACGGATCGTCAAATCGCTGCGAGCCAGCTGCTTTTACTGAGCGACACGGTGTGGGTTGCCATTCCAGTGTTTTTCCTTGGGGCTATACTGTTCAGCTTACTGGTGACGCGTCGTGTTGCCGATGCACTCGAGCGTCTGGGTCAGAGTGCCAAAGCCTGGTCATCCGGAATGGTGTCGCATCGACTCCAGTTCCGGGAGGCAGACCGGTTGGCGGACTTAGCGAAGCTTCTGAATCAAGGCTGGAGTCACGTTGGGCAAGGGGTTGAGACGATACAGCAGGAAACATCCCGCGCTCGAACGGCCGTCGAGGGCGCGATGAAAATCATTTCCACTCAGGGTGTGGGAGGACCGGAGGCACTCGGGCAGTTACAGACTACAACGGAGGCGTTGAATCGTATTCAGGCTGTGCTGGGCCGATTTGAGATCGGACCACCTATCGAATCTCGACGGTCTTGACGATGCATCGACACTCCCGCCTGCAGAGCCCTGACGGGTTCACCATGATCGAGTTGATGATCGTGGTGGCTATTCTGGGGATTCTCGTCTCGGTGGCCACAGTCTCATACAGCCACTTTGTGATTAAGGCAAAGGCTGTTGAGGGAGAGAGTGTAGTTCATGAGGTCGAGCGCTTGGAGCATCTCTATCACGCGTCGAATCATGCCTATACGGATAGTCTTGCCGACTTAGGATTTGCCATGATAGGAACCGCGAAGTCCTATACACCTGAGGTGCGGATGGGATCCGCAACTGACAAAATCAACTATCAGGTCCGCGCATTGCCAGGTACAGCATCAGGGACCGACGCCTGGCTCTTGACGAACTATCGTGATGGCTCAGTCCAGATGGACCGGATCCCTGTGATCGATCTTCAGGCGTTTGCCACCGCAAGGTACTTGGGTACGGCGCCAGTGATTTCCAGGGGGGCGGGCACCATCGCTTCTGGCAGTGGAATTCCGGGCAACAACGAGCCTGAATGGTTTAGTGGCGGACGTAGCTCGCAGTGCCAAGAATGTGGTCGTGTGGTTCTCAATCAACGCAACTGAGACAGCGTTCCGAATGCCGGCTTGAGTGCGGCGTGTTCTTTTCCCCTTGTCCCAGCCTTGTCGCTTTGTTCCACCGCACGACGAGGGGCTCATCACATACTTTCTTGAAGGCCTCTTGGCGTTACTGGGAGCTTCGGCCTTTGAAAGTGAGTTCAGAGACGGCGGATTTGTCCAGATCACCTTTCCCAAGTGCAACGAGTTTCTGATATTGATCGTAGGTCGCTTGAGTTAACGGGACTGTGATCTCCGCGGTTTTCGCTAACGCGAGGGCGATACCCGAGTCCTTGGCGGCATGGGCAGCCGAGAAGTAGCAGTCATGGGCGCGGTTCTGCATGTCCTCGCCGTCCGTCTCTAACACGCGCGACGCAGCTCCTGTTTGAGCGAAGACAGTTCGCACCATCGTCAGGTCGAGGCCGAGCGCCGCTCCAAGCCCAAGCCCCTCTGCCAGTGCCGCGGTATTGCAGTTCATTACCATGTTGACGAGCGCTTTGACCTTCGCGGCCTCTCCTGCTTGTCCGATATAGCGTAGCTGGGCGCTTAATTTCTCTAAGACCGGCTTGGCTGATTCGAAGGCATCCGGACGTCCGCCGCACATGAGGTAGAGCGTGCCTTGGCGCGCTTGCGTGATGCTGCTGGCCATGCAAGCCTCGAGGCTTCGGCCACCACGTTGCGTCACCAGGGATTCGACCTCAATGTGTACAGCCGGTGAAAGAGTGGCACAGTTCACGAAGAGCCGGTCCTTGGCGTAGAGGAGAAGACTCTCCGTGCCGGTGGCAGAAAAAATGTGGCGCATCGCCGTGTCATCAGACACCACCGTAAAAATGATGCTGGAGAGTTCTGCAAGGCGGGCCGGGGACGCAGTCGCTTCACAGCCTAGTTCAGCTGCGAGGCTGGTGGCCGTGGCGCGGTCTTGATCGTATACTGCGACGATTGTTTCACCTTGGTCTTTCAAACGTCGGGCCATGTTGGCCCCCATCCGCCCCACTCCCACGAAGCCGATCTTCACGTCAGACTGCCTCATCACGCTTGCTCCTCGGTGTGTGATAGCATGCGCCCGCGTGCGCGAGTGTAGCATAGCCCTAACAAGCTGCGGAAAGGCCATTTCGGCAGAGCAGAAATTCGATGGCTCGGGAGTTTCTGACAATAGAAGCACCTTCCCTGGAGGATGCTCAAAAAGTTCGTCCAGCAAGGCCGCAGACGAGTCGAAACAGGAGGCGTATCCTCAGGGGTACGTTAAGGATTTCGTTGAGTCAAGAACGAAGCAGGCGGACTTTTTCAGCATCCTGCTGAGGAGTCGATAACGGGGATGTGAGGGAGGTCCGTAGAATGCAGCAACCCATTGTGGGATATCACTTGGACGAAGTTGGCGATTGGGTGGCCGATTTACAATGCGGCCATGGTCAGCATGTGCGCCACCAGCCGCCGATGACGAATCGACCCTGGGTTCTGACAGAACAAGGTCGAAAACAGCATCTCGGAGAGGCCTTGAACTGTAAGAAGTGTGATGAAGTGAGCGGTTGATCTAGCAGGATACTGAAAAAAGCTGCAAGCTTCTTTCTCGCATTGCTCAGACCGTCCCCATTGAATAAGATTTTCCTAAAGGGAGGAAGTACAGAGTAGGCATTTCATCAGCACCGCCGATGATCGGATTGACATCCGACACGTATCGTAGTGATACTGAATCTTCAAAAAAACCTCGAGTATGTGACTCTGTAGTGCCGATGTTCTTCCTGCAAGGTTAACTACGTATATGAATAATCAGCTGGATAGTAACGCCATTCGACGCGTGATGGTCGGCACCGACCGCTCCGAAACCGCCGACCGGGCTGTTCGCTGGGCCGCCGAGTTTGCCGGACGCTACGACGCAGAGCTATTCGTGGTACAGGTGGAGGTACCCCACAACCCAGCCACCACAGAGTTTGGTGCAGCTGAACGCACACGTGCGGCTGCCGCCAACGATGAGCTGGCGGGCTATGTGAGGCAGGTTGCAGGGGAACGTGGTCATGCCCTAGTTGTCATGGATATCGATCCGGCATCGGCGATCGTCCGCGCCGCTGAGCAGGAGGCCATCGATGTCCTGGTGGTGGGTAATGCGGGCATGGCGGGGCGAAAGGAGTTTTTGCTCGGCAACGTACCGAACCGTATCAGTCATAATGCCCGCTGCAACGTGATCATCGTGAACACCTTGCCATCTGTCGGTGAGCATGCATCGGACTCCGGGCAACAAGTTCACCGACCTCAGACGGAAGTCCTGCCTTTTGAGCCTCGGCTCGTAGATCGAGCGACGAAAATCGCAGGCGTGATGGCGAAACATGGCCTCAAAGAGCTGTTCGGCCAATCCGACGAACGGGACATGACCATCCGCCGTCGGCAGGCCAAGCGTTTACGCGAGGCCCTGGAGGAGCTGGGGCCGACATTTTCGAAACTTGGACAAGTGTTGTCAACCCGTCCGGACCTCCTTCCGGTCGAGTACATTGAAGAACTGGCCCTGTTGCAGAGCCACGTGCCGCCGATGCCTGAGAGCGAGGTCGTCCGGGTTTCGGAGGAAGAATTGGGAGTACCGTGGGAGGATGTGTTCGCGTCGATCGATCCGAAGCCCCTCGCCGCGGGCACCATCGCTCAGGTACATCGTGCGACACTCGAAAACGGCGATCGGGTCGTCATCAAGGTTCAGCGTCCTACGGCCCGCGCCGACATCGAACAGGATCTCGCCCTACTCGAAGTGTTTGCCGAAAAAGTCGGAAAGCGTCCCGCGCTCAATCAGGTGATCGATATGGAGGCCGTGTTTAAGCACCTCTCCACGTCGCTTCAGCGTGAACTCGACTTTCGCCAGGAAGCCGACAACATTGGGCGAATGCAGGCGGTGCTCGCAGACTATCATCGCCTTGCCGTGCCGACTGTGCACCGGGATCTGTCCACGTCCCGATTATTGGTGATGGAAGAGATCCAGGGCATCCCGATCAAGGAGGCGCCGGCAGGTGCCGAGCGCATCGAAGCCGCCCGTCAACTGTTAGAGAGCTACTACAAACAAATCATCGTCGATGGTTTCTTCCATGCCGATCCCCACCCAGGGAATTTGATGTGGTGGAAGGATCGCGTCTACTTTCTCGATTTCGGGATGGTCGGTGCGGTCGGAGCCGAGTTGCGGGAGCATTTGCTGCTCTTGTTGATGGCTCTGTGGCAGGACGATGCCGTGTTTCTCACTGATGTCACACTGATGATGACCGGCGCCACCGATCGTAGGGGCCTCAATGTGCCAAAATTCCAAAGCGAGATCGGGGAAGTCATGGCGAAATTTCGCACTGCCTCGCTTGCCGAGATGCAAATCGGGCCGGTTCTGCAAGAAATGAGCGCGGTCTCGTTACGGCATGGGGTACCGCTACCGGCCTCGATCACGCTCGCCGTCAAGGCACTCGCGCAAGTGCAGCTGGCGACCGCCGAACTCGATCCCGCACTCGATCCATTCGACGTCGCCGGCAAGTTCTTGATGCGCTCGCTGGTCAAGCGCATGGGCACCGCGCTCAATCCGAAGACCCTGGTCTATCAATCGCTCAAGTTTAAAGTACGGGCTCTGCGCGTGCTCGAGGCGGTCGAAACCCTCGTCGGGGCCCGCTCCGGTGAAAAGCTTGTGGTGAACTTCCGGGCCAACACGCTGGAGGATGTGGTGCACCGCACGGGACGGCGTCTAGTGCTTGGTCTGACGGCTGCGGCAAGTATTCTGGCCAGCGGATTCACGGTTACGTCGACGGTGGTTGCCGGGTGGGTCCCGATCACATTCGGGATCGTCGCCGGTTTCCTGACGGTCGGTCTGGTGATCGATCTGCTGCGAGGGCGGTGAAGATGAAAGTGGGTTACGAGGCAGGTCGATCCCGCGACGAAGATTTCGCACTACTGCGCTTGATCGAACGCAACATCGCTTTCTCCATCAGATATGCCATGACGCTCATCGCCAGGCCGACTAGCCAGCGCTCTACGCGTCGCTTGACAGGTCTTGGATCGATTGTGTCCGTGGAAGCGCTGCTCTTCATTGGTGAACGACCGTACCCCAAGTGAGGCCGGAATATCCACCTCGACGTGACTCATGATGAATGATCGTGTATCAGCGTGGCTGGAAAACCTTGGTCTCGGGATCTACCGTGAGGCGTTTCAGCAGAATGCGATCACATGGGAGGTCCTCCCCGAGCTCAATCAGGGCGACCTGGAGGCGCTGGGGGTCTTACTGGGACATCGGAAAATTCTCTTGCGTGCGATCGCGCAATTGCCACCGCGCGCTGACGTGCCGGGCCCGGAATCTCTCCCCGGTGCCGTCAGTCCCACCATGCCATCATTCTCTCCAGAACGAGACCAAGCCGAACGTCGCCAGTTGACGGTGGTGTTTTGTGATCTTGTCGATTCGACCGCCTTGTCCCGCCGGGTGGACCCTGAAGACCTCCAGGAAATTATCCGGCGTTTTCTCGACGCTTGCACCCAAGCGATTGGTCGGTTCAATGGCTATGTCGCCAAATACATGGGTGATGGGATGTTGGTTTATTTTGGGTATCCCAAGGCCCACGAACACGATGCGGAACGAGCGGTTCATGCCGGGCTGGCTATACTGGATACGGTACAGACGCTGAATCAGGATACTCCCCATCCAGAGTTTGAGATTGCGGCGCGAATCGGCATTGCGACTGGTCCGGTCGTCGTCGGCGAACTCATGGGGCAGGATACGGCGAAGGAACGGTCGGTGTTTGGGGAAACTCCGAATCTTGCTGCCCGGCTCCAAGCCCTGGCCCAACCCAATCAACTGGTCATCGACCCGGTGACGAAACGTCATGTCGGCAATGCGTTCGATGTCGTGGATCTTGGCGCTCTTTCTCTGAAAGGATTTGACCGTCCCGTCCAAGCCTGGCAGGTGCTGTGCAGCAAGTCGTCGACCAGCCGGTTTGAGTCCTATCAAGCCGTCGAATTAACTAATTTTGTGGGTCGAGAGGACGAGGTTGCACTCCTGCTGGGTCGCTGGCGTGAAACCGTCGGCGGCGAAGGGCAGGCCGTACTCCTCTGTGGGGAGGCCGGTATTGGGAAGTCGAGAATGATCCGTCGTCTGTGTGACCGTCTCGCCGGTGAGCCGTATCAGAGGGTGCAATTTCAATGTTCCCCCTACCATACCAATACGGCGTTCTACCCGGCGATCACTTTTCTACGCGAAGCCGCTGGCCTGACCAGTCAGGATAATGCCGAGGCGCAACTGAACAAGCTCGACGCTCTGGCTCGCGAGAGCGGCATCGATAAGCCGGACACGGTGACGTTGTTTGCGGATCTGCTCTCGATTCCGGACAATCACCGGTATCCAATGTGTACGGCGTCATCCGAAACACGCAAGGAGATGACCCTGGAAGCCCTCGTGCATCATCTACAGACGCTGGCCGATCGTGCCCCAGTGCTGTTCATTCTGGAAGATGCCCATTGGCTTGATCCCACCACGCTGGACCTCATGACACGCGTCATGGGCCGCATTCGGCAGATGCGCGTGCTGCTGGTGATCGCCTGTCGACCAGATTTCAAGCCGGTGTGGTCGGACTATAGCCATGTGATGTCCTTGACGCTCAGCCGGCTTCCACGTCGGCAGAGCGCTGAACTTGTGGCGGCCGTAACGAGAGGCAAAGCCCTTCCGCCGGAGGTGCTGCAGACGATTCTGGCGAAGGCCGACGGCGTGCCTCTCTATATCGAAGCGTTGACGGAAAAGGTACTTGAATCCGGGCTGTTGATTGAAGGTAATGATTTATTTACCTTGCAGAGTCCATTAAAGGGATTGCCCATTCCTGATAGTTTGCAGGCGTTGCTCATGGAACGGGTGGACCGATTGGGGCCGGCCAAGGGAATTGTCCAAGCCGGGGCCACAATAGGGCGGGAGTTTACCTATGAGCTGCTGCGGGCCACGGTCGATGCGACGGACAGCCAGTTGAAGCAGGCCCTCGACCTGTTCGTCGCGTCCGGTCTGATGTTCCAAGAGGGCGAGATCCCTCATGCCACCTACCACTTTAAGCATGCACTCGTCCAAGAAGCGGCCTACAGCACCCTGCCCAAGAAACCCCGGCGAGTACTCCATGCTCGCATTGCCAACGCGCTGGAGAGTCGTTTTGCCGAGCGTGTCAGACTGGAACCGGAGTTCCTGGCGTATCATTATGAACAGGCCGGACTCGCCGGGCCGGCGGTGGAGTATTGGTTTCGTGCGGCTCGGAGAGATGCGGAACGATCAGCGAATATCGAAGCGCTCAATCATTTTAGCCGTGCGCTCGATGTGCTCAAGGATCTGCCGCAAGGCCTGGAACGCGATGCCTTGGAGCTGGAGCTCCTCATCGCACGCGGCGCCCCTCTGCTGACTGTCAAAGGGTATGCATCCGATGCGATAGAGCAAAATTATCTCAGGGCGAAGGAGTTGTCGCAGGCGCACAGCGATTCAGTGCATCACTGCCTTTCCATTTGGGGATTGTGGGTCTTTCATCTTGTCGGAGGACATGCTGACACGGCTCGTGGCCTGGCCGAAAATCTCCTCGCTCTGGCTGGCCGAGAGCAAAACCCGGATTTGTTGATTCGAGCGCACGAGAGTGTGGGTTCGAGCTATTTCTTTCTTGGCCGGTTTGACGAAGCAAAAACCCATCAGCTCGCCGCAAAGACCCTGCTCGATCCGGATCGAAACCGTTCACATGGCTTGCCGTATACTCAAGATCCCGGTATCACGGCGAGGATCATCCTGGCCAGGACATGTTGGATACTGGGCGAGGTTGACCAAGTTGAACCGCTGGCGCTGGAGGCCCTCGGTATGGCGAGGGAATTGGAACACCCCTTCACGCTGGTGTTTGCCTTAACGTCTCTTTCCTGGATCTATTCCACCACCCGCGATGCACAGAGAACGCTGCAGCTTACCGACGAAGCCATTGCGGTTTCTACAAAATACTCATTCGAATTGGGTTTGGGCTGGGCGACGGTTTCTCAAGGATGGGCGTTGGCCGAACAGGGGCGAGAGGAAGGTCTCGGAAAATTAGTACAGGGGCTTTCCGCGATTGAGGCGACAGGTGCAAGTCTCAACAACACGTTTACCTTGGCGTTGCTTGCCGAACTCTATTTACGAAAGAACCGCATTGACGAAGGCTTGGGCGCCATTGAGGACGCGCAGAAGCTTGCCGCAATGTGGGGAGAACTGTTTTGGCACGCGGAACTGCTTCGGCTAAAAGGCGAGCTACTGCTCGGACAATCCGACCAATCAGTCCCTGCCGCAGAACAGTGTTTGTGTGAAGCCCTGAGGATTGCACAAGATCAGCACGCCACCATGCTGGAACTTCGAGCCGCCACCAGCCTGGCGAGACTCTGGAAGACACTCAATAAAGTGGACGAGGCCAAACGGGTCTTGAATTCTGTGTGCGTCAAGTTTAGCGAACGCGCCGACAACCTCGAGCTGAGGGAGGCTAAAAAAGTTCTTGAACAGCTTAGTCTGTGAAATCACTAAGGATGTTCATGTGTGCCGATTGGCATCCTATGTGCCGCACCACAATAGTTTTCCGGATTCTACTATTCGATAATGGTGATGTTCGGGGAAGGGGCTGTTGTCATGTCGAGACCATGTCCTGACCAGGGTTGCAGGCGCGCGCCTTCATATCGATAGCCCTCCGTGACTGGATCACTGGCCAGCAGCAACGGAGTGTCGAGGTCGAGCACGTCGAAGCCGCCGAGTCCCAAGACCAGGCTGAAGGAGCAACCCATCGCTATCCGTGTTTCGATCATCCCGCCGATCATCAACTTGAGACCGGACGCTTTGGCGAAGGAGGCAATCTCCACGGCTTCAGCCACGCCGGTCTTCATGATCTTGATGTTGATGTAGTCAGCGGCTTTTCGGGAAACGACCGTTTGCGCGTCCGCAAGTGAGCGGACGGATTCATCAACCGCGACGGGAATGCCAGTCTCTCGACGGATCGCGGCCATGCTATCAAGGTCTTCCCGCACTACCGGCTGTTCAAGCAGCACCATCGTCCCGCCGAATCGCTTCACCCCCTGTGCAAATTTCAGACAGTCCTGGTGCGAGAAGCCTTGATTGCCATCGCCGATGAACGAGATGCCGAGAAGTGTTCGGTGTACGGCTTCCAGACGTCGTATGTCGCTGGCAACATCCTTACCGACTTTCATTTTGAAGAGGCGGAACCCTTTCGCGTACCATCCGCGCGCTAGGGCTACAGTTTTGTCGAGGTCGGCGATAGGAATGGTGATATCCGTCTCCCGCGCTCGCACATCCGCGCCACCCCATAGTTTCCACATTGGGATGTTCGACGCGTGGCAATAGGCATCGATGACAGCGGTTTCGAGTCCACAACGGGCGGCCGGGTTGGTGGGCGCTTGCTCAGATAGCAAGCACCCAAGGGCCGTATAGTCTGCGGCTGAGCGACCCAGGATGGTCTCGCCGAGTTGGCGGAGCACAATCAGGCAACTTTCGCGAGTTTCTCCTCCGACTTCTGGGAATGGCGCCGCTTCGCCGTATCCTTGTGCTCCGTTCGACAGGGTGACTCGAAGGAACACGTTCTCCGCAATCGTTCGTGCGCCGGTGGCAACGACGAAGGGGTCCGTCATGGGGATGTCGATGGGCCAGAATTCTACCTTGCGTATGGCGTGGGACATGTCATGCATGGGAAAGGAAAGGACCTGTTCCTTTCGAGGAACGGGAGAGGATCACGCAGGATGATCAAAAAGGCCGACCAGCAAGGCCGCAGGCGATTCGAAACCGCAGGCGTGCCCTCGGGGGTACGTTGAGGATTTCAATGAGCCGAGAACGAAGCTGGCGAGATTTTTCAGCATCCTGCTAAACTGGCTCATCCATATCGATCGTTTTCCCAGGGGAACGCGCTGTTCGAGTAGCCCCGCACTTCCCAGAACCCTTTTTCATCCTTCTCCGAAAAGGTAATCTCCTTCACCCACTTGGCGCCTTTCCAGGCATAGCGCTTCGGGACAATCACGCGGACCGGGCCTCCGTGCTCCTTCGTGAGGGGCCTGCCGTTCCATTTGTACGTCAGGAGCACGTCCGTATCGTCGCAGGCTTCAAGCGGCAAATTGGTGGTGTAGTCATCGAACGATTTGAAGAGGACGAATTTCGCCGAGGGTAACGGCTTCACCACGGACAGAATATGTTTAAAGCTGACCCCTTCCCATTCGTTGTCGAACCGGCTCCAGCTCGTCACACAGTGGAAATCCGACAGGTTCTTGAATTGAGGTTGCGCCAAGAATTGTTCCCATGTCCAGGTGACGGGGGTGACCACGGACCCGCCGACGGTCAGGCTCCATTCGGTCAAGGGGACGTCAGGTTTGAAACCCAGATCCAGCACAGGCCAGGTTTCAACGAGATGTTGTCCCGGGGGCAGGCGGGCATCCCCTTCGTAAAACACTTCCCGTTCTTCACCGCCGCGCCTGGCCTTCGCCCACTGTTCTTTTGTCTTCGTTAAGCGACTCGATTCATCCATAGGTCGGCCTCCCCATACAGAGTAGGACAAGAAGGTCTTGTCTTACAAGTATTCGGCGGAAAATATTGAGTGCGTGACATCGCGCAACTCATTCTAATACCTAACTATGGCCAGACCTGCTACACTTGCGAGAACGCGCAAATTGGGAGAGATATGGGTCGGCGTATCTTGGAGTGTGTTGTATTCGTGGTGGTCTGCTCCCTAGTCATACTTGTGGCTATGGTCGGGCAGACGATCGCGGGAACAACCTACGTGAAGGAGTCAGCGCTGGTCGCCGCTTCTGTCAAATCCGCCGCACAAGAGGAATACCCACCGAACCCACGAGTCAAGAAGAGCTTCAGGCCGATTGGGACGGAGCGTCAATCGGGGGCGATACAGAAAGAGGCCAAGCCGGTACGGACAGCGGTGAAGCCGAAGAGGTCAAAGCACCCTCGACGTGTGAACGTTCATAAGAAGAGCAGGCCGAAAGCGGTTGTGCAGTCAAGAACCGACCTCATGTATTACGGCATGCTGGAAAGTCCCCAGCGCTACGATCCTCGCCGGAATCATCTTGGTGGAGGCGTTCCGGATCCCAATATTTTCGAGTTGACCCACGACCATTTTCAAGAGCTCGACCGCAACCAGGATGGGGCAATCGATCCAGTTGAACGGGCGTTCGGCCGGCCCGATATGGACCGCGATCTCTACAACCGCCGGCCACGATAGTTGCCTCTGCCGCCTCTTTCAGTTCTGTAGATCCAAATCATCGCCTCACGCCGTAGACCTATAAGAAGCACGAATTTGTCTGTGTGAGGGTGTGGTTTCTGTAAGACCTTGGGACGTTGGCTGACTGAAGATACAGTGAGCCACATTGACAGCCAGAAAAGGAGTCCCCATGATACATGAACACACCATCATGACACAGGATACGCTATCTACTGAAACGAAGAGTGGGTTGAATGCCGGGAAGATCGCGGTCATCCTCGCGATTGGAGTGGCGGTGGCGGCATTTTTCTACTTCGATCTAGGCCGATTCCTTTCCTTGCAGGCGCTCAAGGACAATCGCGACGATCTACTCTCGTTTACTGAAACACATGCTGCTGTCGCTGCTGCGTTGTTCATCTTGGCCTATGTGGCTGTGACGGGGTTCTCGCTCCCCGGCGCCGTGATTCTGACACTGGCCGGCGGATTCCTCTTCGGATTCGTGTGGGGTACGCTCTTCGTCAATCTGGGAGCCACGACAGGCGCGACGCTCGCGTTTCTCTCATCCCGCTACCTGTTGCGCGATTGGGTCGAACGGAAGTTTGGAAAGTGGTTGGGCCCGGTTCAGCAGGGCTTTACGAACAATGCCTTTAGTTACCTTCTGACACTCCGGCTGATTCCGCTCTTTCCGTTTTTTGTGGTCAATCTGGTGTCAGGCCTGACTCGCATGAATGTCGGCACCTACGTTGTGGCAACGGCACTCGGGATTATCCCTGGTTCCTTCGTCTATGCCTATGCGGGACGGCAACTCGGCACGATCAATTCGTTGAAAGACATTGCGTCCCCCGGAGTAATTGGGGCATTTGTGTTACTAGGCCTTCTGGCGCTTGTGCCAAGCTTGTATAAGAAGTGGTCTGGGAAACCGGCATGATGGCAAACCGCGTGAAACGTTCCTCGGCTCGGGACAGTGAGCGTGTCGAACCGTGAGGCGTGAAACGTGAAGCGTCGAAGAAACGTGAGAGTGGTTCGATGGGCACAGAGTCACCAGAGAAGATCGTTGTGATGCGTCAGCATGAAGAAAGTCTCGTACTGCCGAACGACGAGCATAACCGCGTGCTTGTCAGCAACGTGCATCCTTCAAACTGGGTCAATCCCGAACCGTCAGGCCGCTACAATATCGTGATCATCGGGGCTGGAACAGCAGGGTTGATTACGGCTGTCATTGCCGCGAGTCTAGGGGCCAAAGTGGCCTTGATCGAAAAACATCTGATGGGCGGCGATTGCTTGAATGTCGGCTGCGTGCCTTCGAAAGGTATCATTCGCGCGGCAAGGGCCTGGGCTGATTTGCGGAATGCCGAGGAGTTCGGCCTGCATATTCCTCCCGGAGTGAAGTACGACTTCGGAGCGGTCATGGCGCGTATGAGAAAGCTGCGCGCGCAGATCAGCCACAACGATTCGACTCATCGCTATACGAAGTTGGGTGTGGATGTCTACATCGGTAGCGGACGCTTTACCGGCGCCGATACCATTCAGGTCGAAGGGCCGTCCGGCAATCGTACCCTCACCTTTGCGAAGGCGGCTGTCTGCACCGGAGCACGGGCGTCGGTGCCTCCCACACCAGGATTGAAAGAGGCGGGCTATCTCACCAATGAAACGGTATTCTCGCTGACGGAACTGCCTCCACGTATTGGAGTAATCGGCGCTGGTCCCATTGGCTGTGAGTTGGCCCAGTCGTTCGCCCGCTTCGGGAGCCAGGTCTCCCTCATTGAAACGGCTCACGGCATCTTGCCGAACGAAGACCGCGATGCGGCTGAAATTGTCGAACAGCAGATGTTGCGCGACGGGGTGAAGCTGCTCTGTTGCGGGAAGGACCTCAAGATCAACAAGACGGATAACGGCAAACAGCTCACTGTCAATTCACATGGCCAGCAGTACGACGTGACAGTCGACGAGATTCTGGTTGGTGTCGGGCGTACCCCGAATGTCGAAGGCAACGGGTTGGAAACGGTCGGTATCGAGTACGACAAGAACGGGATCAAGGTAAACGCGCGGCTGCAGACGACGAACCCAAGAATTTTTGCGGCGGGCGACATTTGCTCGCGCTACAAATTCACCCATGCCGCCGATGCCATGGCGCAGATCGTCATTCAGAATGCCCTATTTCCCCATCCCTTCGGCATAGGCTATGCCAGCGTCGAATCATTGATCATGCCCTGGTGTACCTTCACGGAGCCGGAAGTGGCGCATGTCGGGATGTACGAGAAGGATGCCAAGGAGAAAGGCATCGAGGTTGAAACCTACACGTACAAACTCGGCGAGGTCGATCGCGCGATTCTCGATGGGGAAGACGAGGGGTTTGCCCGCGTGCATATCCAGAAGGGCACAGACAAGATTGTGGGAGTCACGATTGTGGCGGCCCATGCCGGCGACATGATCGGCGAGTTTTCCGTGGCGATGAAAGCCGGCGCTGGAGCGAAGACCATCGCCGCCACCATCCATCCCTATCCGACACAGGCTGAGGTCAATAAGAAGGTCGTGAACCTCTGGCGCAAGGCCCACTTTACGCCGCAGACGAAAAGTTGGTTGATGAAGTTGTTTGCGTGGATGAGGAGGAAGTAAGGGCGGACGTGGTTGCCTTCTTTGCTCGCAGAACGCGCACGCTCGGAAGGTGCTCGTTCGATGCGCGCAGTAAAGGGCAGCCTTAGCCACTCCCCTAATAAATATAGGGGATGATGCGCTGATCCGCGGAGCCGTTAGACCGTACGAGGACAACAAATGAAGCCTCTGTTCACGATC
>JBDTSF010000182.1:0-7113 GCA_039931295.1 Nitrospirota bacterium
CATGCATCCTCTCCACTTATGATCTTTGCCTGCCTGATCAGGCATCGAGACCTTATTCTGCAATTGGCCAAGCGCGAGGTGATTGGCCGCTACCGAGGCTCCGTCATGGGAGTGCTGTGGTCGATTGTGCATCCTCTCGTCATGGTGGTCGTTTATATGCTGGTATTCCATGTTGTGTTTAATCCCAAATGGGAAATGCAGACGGAGGGGCGCGCAGAATTCGGACTGTTTCTCTTCGCAGGCTTAATGGTGCACTCATTCTTTGTTGAATGCGCAAGTCGTGCGCCGAATCTGGTAGTCAACCACGGCAATTATGTGAGGAAAATCATGTTCCCCTTGGAGATCTTGCCATGGGTGTCTCTCGGGTCTGCCCTCTTTCATGCGAGTGTAAGCGTAGGGGTTCTCTTGCTGTGTTATGGGTTCATTCATCTCACATTGAACTGGACAGTTATGTTGTTCCCTGTGCTCATGCTTCCGTTGGTTTTGATGGTGTTAGGGTTCTCATGGTTTCTCGCGTCGGTTGGAGTGTTCTTGCGCGATGTTGGACAAGTTATCGGTGTATCAAGCAGCGTGATGCTGTTTCTTTCCCCTGTGTTCTATCCGGTCTCGGCTCTCCCCGCTGCCTTTCAGCCCCTTATGTATCTGAATCCCCTGACATTTCAAGTTGAGCAAATGCGCAATATTCTGATTATGGGGAAGCCCCTTGCCTGGCAGGGGCTAGTGATTTATTTCCTGTGCAGCGTTCTAGTTGCGTGGTTAGGCCTCTGGTGGTTTCAGAAAACGAGGAAGGGATTTGCTGATGTCCTCTAGCATTGCTCTGCGGACTGATCAGCTGAGTAAGTGCTACCGGTTATACGATCATCCCAAAGACCGGCTGAAGCAGTTCTTCGTGCCGCGGCTACAGCAGATGGTTGGGGGCGTTCCCACACACTATTTTCGTGAATTCTGGGCACTCCGCGATGTGGCATTGAATGTCGAGCGAGGGGAAACCGTCGGCATCATTGGTCGGAACGGTTCAGGGAAATCGACCCTGCTGCAATTGCTCTGCGGTACCCTCACACCGACGGCAGGCACCATCGATGTGAATGGACAGATCGCAGCGCTGCTCGAGCTGGGTGCCGGGTTTCATCCTGAGTTTACCGGTCGAGAAAACGTCTACATGAACGGTGCATTGCTAGGGATGACCAGAAACGAGATTGATGAACGCTTCGATGACATCGCGGCCTTCGCAGAGATCGGCGAGCTTCTCGATCAGCCGGTGAAGACGTACTCGAGCGGGATGTATGTTCGGCTGGCCTTTGCCGTGATCGCTCACGTGCGCGCGGATATTTTGGTCATCGATGAAGCGCTGGCCGTGGGGGACGCTTTCTTCGTTCAAAAATGCATGCGGTTTCTGCGATCGTTTCGTGAGACCGGGACGATCATTCTTGTAACCCATGATACCGGTGCGGTTGTGAGTTTCTGTACACGAGCATTGTGGCTGGATTGTGGGAAGATTCAGATGGATGGAAGCCCAAAGAGCGTCTGCCAGGCCTACCTCGCCTCTCGATACAACTCGAAGCTCTCCCTCTCTTTCGATCACGGAGAAGCACCGGCGTGTGCGGAACACCAGACACTCCAGCCATCCAAGGACCAGCGCCTGGATTTCATCAATCAGTCCATCCAGCGAAACGATCTTGAAGTGTTCAAGTTTGATCCTGCCGCGAGTTCATTTGGAAATGGCGTGGCGCGCATCGTTCACGTCGGGCTCTTTGAAGAGTATGGCGCGCCGCTGGCCTGGGTCGTTGGAGGGGAGCGTGTCATAATTCGGATAAGGGTCAAGGCTCTCCAGGACGTCTCCGCTCCCATCATCGGTTTTGTGGTGCAGGATCGACTAGGGCAGGTCTTGTTTGGCGACAACACGTACCTCACGTACCGTGATCGTCCACTGTCGGTTCAGTTAGGTGAGGAAGTCGAAGGACAGTTCACGTTTCAGATGCCGATCTTGCCGGTCGGGGAGTACCCCCTGGCGGTAGCAGTAGCGGATGGAACGCAGATGGAACATGTTCAACATCACTGGATTCACGACGCACTCGTCATCCGCTCGCACGCCAGCAGTACGTCAACTGGACTGGTCGGTCTGCCGATGCAGGACATCTCAATGCAAGTACTGCGGGCTGTCGCCTAGGAATAGGGTGTATGGAATTCACAGGCGAACGATATGTGCCGAGCCAGGAAGGGCAAATTAAATATGAACATCTGCACCGGTATGTGCTGACACTGAATTGGGTGAAGGGGCGCTCCGTTCTAGATATGGCTTCCGGTGAAGGTTATGGCTCCGCGATACTTGCGACGGCCGCGCATTCCGTGGTCGGGGTCGATGTTGACCCAGCATGCATCGCGCATGCTTGCAATCGGTACCGGAACTCTCCCAACGTGACATTCCTGGTCGGCAGTTGCGAGGCGGTACCCCTGCCAGATCACTCGGTTGATATTGTGGTTTCGTTTGAGACTATTGAGCACCATGATAAACATCGGGAGATGCTGCAAGAGATCAAACGGGTGTTGCGGCCTGGTGGCGCATTGATCATCTCGTCGCCGAATCGTCAGACGTATTCCGACGAATCGCAGTACCGTAATCCGTATCATGTCAAGGAGTTGTATTGGGAAGAATTCCGTGCGCTCCTCGGAGAGCAGTTTCACCACATGGAATTCTTTGGGCAGCGATTGGCGACGGGTTCTTTCGTGTATCCCCTGCGTGATGCCCACGCGGAAACCAATTACGCTGGCTATATGACGCAGGATGGAAAGAGTAGGCAGGAAGTGTGCGAGCTTCCTGCGCCAATTTATTTTCTCGCGGTGTGCTCGGACGATCCGCAGGCTGTCCGGCAGCTCGGGTTGAGTTCGGTGTACTTCGATCGTGGGATAGATCTTTTCCGAGAACAGGTGGCGGAGTTGGCTCAGGCCCGGCAGCAGGCGCGAGATCTTTCCGAAGCAAATCTCAGGCTGAAGGCGACACTCAATGGGATCTATGCCAGTTTTAGTTGGGAAGTCCTCGTCAAATGCCGAAGAGTGAAAGTGTGGTGCGCGCCGGAAGAATCTCGTCGTCGGATGTTCTATGCGCGATGCGTTCATGCCTTTCGGGTTTGTTTCTATGAGGGGCGCAGGGCGCTCGTCACGAAGGTCTGGCGGCGGCTTGCTAAGCTGATCGGCCATCAGGACTTGCCTGTGCTGAAAGTGCGAGAGGGTGAGCTGGTGGATACGCGAGCAGAACTGGATGTGGTCACGCCCACGGTCGATGTGATCGTTGTTACCTTCGAGTCTTCGGCCTGCATTGAGCGGTGCCTGGAGAGCGTGCGAGAGTCTGATTATCCGCGTGAGCGCATGAATGTCATCATGGTGGACAACCATTCTCGTGACGGAACAGTTGATCGAGTGGAAGCCATGCAACGGTCGGCTTCTTCGGTGAGGATCATTCGAAGCACCACCAACATTGGGTTCGGTGCGGCCAACAATCTTGGGGCTCACGAAGGCCGTGGCAAGTACATCTTGTTGCTCAATCCTGACGCGGAACTGCACCGGAACACCTTGCGCACGCTGGTGCGATATGCCGTCGTGACGGAACAGCTGGGGTTCGTCGCATGGGAGCCGAAGCAGCAGCCCTATGAACACCCCAAAGTCTACGACCCTGTGACGCTCGAAACGGAATGGGTATCCGGTGCCTGCTGTCTGATCCTGCGAAAGGCCTTTGAGCGAATAGGCGGGTTCGATCCCAATATTTTTCTCTATGGCGAGGATGTCGATTTGTCTTGGCGATTGAGGGCGGAGGGGTACAAGCTACAAACGGTGCCGAAGGCGGAAATTGTGCACAATACGTATGCGTCGCCAGGGGTGGTCAAACCGACGCAATTTCATCATTCCGTCATTACCAATTGCATTTTAAGGCACAAGTACGGTCGGTGGAACGATGTCGCAATATGGTACCTGAGATGGGGGAAGCTGCTCGTCTGTCCCCCCCACCTGCCGAATGCACGAACCGCCTTGCTGAAAGACGGAATAGACGCGTTGGTCAGATCGGCCCGAGCGCTTTCCGGGCGTTTCAGGGGACAGACCTTGACTGGGCGGGTGCGACCGAGGTTTGACGGGTGGAATTACGAGGTGCGACGGGACGGGGCATTCTATCAGGTGAAGCCTCGGGTCCGAGATCCGCTGGTTTCCATCATCATTCGAACCATGGAACGACCGTATTTTCTACGGGAAGCGTTGCAGGCAGTCAGGAATCAAACCTACCGGAACCTCGACGTCATTGTGGTCGACGACGGGATGGCGAAGTCCCAAGAGGTTCTGAAGGAGTTTAAAACCTTGAACGTCCGGTATGTATCGCCGGATCGGCGGTTAGGTCGTTGCCGGGCGGGGAATGTCGGGCTCGAGCATGCCAAAGGAGACTACGTTAATTTCCTGGATGAAGACGATCTCCTGTTCGCCGATCATGTGGAGGTGTTGGTCGGTGAGCTGGAATCTCATCGCGGGTACGGTGCCTCCTACTCCGAAGGATTTCAGGTGGAAACGGAACTGCTATCCGACAGCCCATTTCAATACAACGAATGGGTTTGGGAGATTGTGCACGCCCAGCCATTCGATCGGGAACTGATCAGAGAGAGGAACTATATGCCGATCAACTGCGTGATGTTCTCCCGCAGTCTCTATCTTCGCTGCGGCGGGTTCGATGAAAATCTTTCGTTGCTTGAAGATTGGGACCTCTGGACTCGCTATGCAGCCAGCACGGATTTTCTTTTCGTGCCCAAAACGACCTGTCTCTACCGTGTGCCGAGGAATCGGCAGACCTCGGTTATGCGACAGCAGGCGCTCGACGAAGCATATCCAGTGGTCAAGAGTAAGCTCGCCTCCGGCGGGTGTTAACGTCGCGTACGCCATCCGGACCTGGGTGGGCGGGCGAGCATTCAAAAACTAGGAAAGGTTGCATTGTGGGACTGGCTCAACGGCTGAAAAAAATATCGGGAGCGCCTGTGGAAGGCAAAGCTCCGCAATCGGCGGCACCTGTGCTGGGGAATCAGTGGCCATCGGTATACGATCAGGACGGGATGCGGAGCCATCACGACCACAGTTTTATGGCCGATCCGTCGTTCCTAAAGGCGTATGGCCGAGGGGTGCAGGCTGCTGGAGAGTATGGGTGGCATTGGCGTGTACATATTGGTCTGTGGGCTGCCAAGTCGGCTAGTCAATTAGAAGGGGATTTTGTCGAATGCGGAGTGAACCGTGGCTTTTTGTCCTCCGCGGTCATGGAACATCTCGATTGGGATTCGCTCGGCAAAACCTTCTACTTGCTGGATACCTTTGGCGGCATGGACGAGCGATACCTGTCCGAAGAGGATCTCAAGTTTGGGGCTGTGGACAAGAATAAATACGCCCTCGAATCTGGGTTCTATATCCAGGGAGTGGATGCAGTCCGGGAGAATTTTTCTCAATGGCGGAATGTGCGCATCATCCAAGGACCTGTGCCAGCGACACTCGGCCAGGTTTCTGCGCGAGCAGTCGCCTATCTACATTTGGACATGAATTGTGCGTTGCCTGAAGTCGCTACCTTGGATTATTTCTGGGATCGATTGGTGCCGGGAGCGTTTGTGTTGTTCGACGACTATGCCTACGTAGGTTACGGGGTTCAGAAGGTGGCCCTGGATGGTGCAGCACGCGCAAAAGGGGTGCCGATCGCTGCATTACCTACTGGGCAGGGGTTGCTCATCAAGCCGGCGATTGTGGGAAACTTTCGGCGATAGCGGAGAAAGATATGCGGGTCGTGTATTTTTCAAAAACTTCTGAGATCGGACCTGCGAGCCGCTACCGGATCTATCAGTTTCTCCCGTATCTCCAATCGGCGGCGATCCGGTGCTCTGTGCGCCCGCTTTTGGGGCCGGGTTATTTCAAACTGATCGAAATACCAGTCTGGCCAATTCGTGTGGTCGGCAAGGCAGTGTATTCGGCCATTCGGTTCATGAAGCGCCTTTGGGACCTTGCTACGATGGAGAAGCCCAATCTTATTGTGGTGGAGGGACAGCTGTTTCCCTATTGCCCGCCATGGGTAGAGCGACTGTTGGCATGGATGGGGCATCAGCTGGTCATCGAATTCGACGACGCCATCTATCTCACGCGTTTTCACAAACGGAACATGCCTCAACTCTTGAGGGTTTCAGCCTCGGCGATTGTCGGAAATCGGACGCTGGCTGAATATGCGCAGCAGTTTATCTCCACAGTGACGGTCATTCCGACCGTTGTGGATACGGAACGGTTTACGCCATCGGAGTTTTCAAAGGAGAAGGCGTTCGACCGGCTTAAGAGCCCTATCACCATTGTGTGGATTGGCTTGGCCTATAACTTCGACTACCTGGAGGTATTGATCCCTGCCCTCAGAATGCTCCAGCGGGAATTGCGTGCTCGGTTTCGGGTTATCAGTTCCAGACCACCGGACTTGCCGGGCGTTCGGGTGGAATTTGTTCCATGGGACTTGAAGACTGAGGTGGCACAGCTTCAGGACTGTCAGATCGGTGTCATGCCGTTGCCAGATTCGGAGTGGGCCAGAGGTAAATGTGGGCTCAAACTGTTGCAGTACATGGCATTGGGGATGCCTGCCGTCGCGTCGCCGATAGGGGTGAACCAAGAAATCATTCGCTCCGGTGAGAATGGGCTGTTGGCAACAACCTCCAGCGAGTGGTCCAGCCATCTCGTCCGATTGTGCCACGACGCTGGGCTCAGGCAACGTCTCGGCGAAGCCGCACGGCGAACAGTCGAGGAGCGGTATGCCTTGAACGTTTGGGGCCCTCGAGTGGCAGGCGAGTATCTCGCGTTCGCGGATCGATCTGGGGAGTTTCGAGTCGGGCGGTCGCTGGCACAATCCGCTCATCGGTGATCTAACGATGCTGCTTCTCTTGTTGACATTCGGTCTGGCGTTCCTAATTTCACTCTATGGTGTCCCAATCGCCAGGCAGGCAGCGCTGAAGTACGGCATCGTGGATGCTCCTGATGGGCGGCTGAAGCTTCAGAAGGAGCCGGTCCCGTATTTTGGTGGGCTCGCGATTTATCTCGCCTTTCTCATGAGTGTGGCCTTTACCTTCGAGTTTC
>JBDTSF010000183.1:0-3429 GCA_039931295.1 Nitrospirota bacterium
CACTAGTCTGGGCTCATGGCAGAGGAACGGTGATGTGTGAAGAGCAAACATTCTCACTAGCCAACGGATTGCCCTTGGTCAAAATGCGGTCGAAGGCCTGGGTGAGCGAGTGCCCCTTCATTTCATGAGGCCGGTTCTGTAGAGCCGCGTTAAAAGACGGAAGCAGCCCGAGAACATCCAGTATGGTTGGGGTGACGTCTACGACAGACGCCTCGCAAATCGTGGCCAGTCCTTCGCTTCCTTGCTGTCCCCCTCTCACGAAAATTATCGGCACAAGCGAGTCTGAGGCATTGAGATGTCCATGATCAGAATGAAAGTGTCGATGCTTGGTTACGTCGAGTCCCTCAAGAACCCGCCCATCTTGCTTATTGAGAAACGTAAATTTTTTAGACCGATCGGCAAGCAGAATGATGTCCGGGGCGCTCAGAGGATCAATGGGTAATCGTGACACGAGCCCGTCCAGCCTTCGCATCGCCATAGGATAGGCGGCATCGTTCAAGGGGCTCTGAGCGAGATTCACCGCCGGTAGCAATTGGACGGTGACTTCATCATAGCGATAGGGAATAAAGACGTAGCGGCTGCCCTGTTTATACAGCACGGCTTCCGGCCCGTGCTCATTCTTGTGGAGCGTGAGCAACAGGTGTTTCAAGATCGGCGCAATGTCCTCTTGATAGTCGGGATTATCCTTCCAATCCCCTTCGGCGCGCTTCACATAGAGTCCGAGCGCGCCACCATTTAAGGTGGCGACAACGTTAGAATCCCGGGAAATAGAGCCGTCGGAGAAGAATCCAAACAGGGCACGAACTTTAGACAGCACGGTTTCGTCGGTTAACGTCGGATTTTCGAGATGATAAGAGGCCTTCCCGCTTCTGTCGGTCAGTTCGTCAAATACCACCTTGAGATCATCAATGCCCATAACTTTATCCCAGTCAATTGGCGTGTGCCCATGGTCTGACACGAACACGAAGAGTGTCCTCTGCATGACCGGTTCATCGCGTAATCCCCGCCACTGAATCGGGTCGACGGGCGTCACGTCAGAGACCAGCGTGGCATGGTGTTTTCTCATGATCGCGTGATCGCCCGCGATAAATTTCGCGATCAGGTCGTCGATGTGCTTGAGATATTCTAAGCGCGCCTGCTCCGGATTCTCGGGGGAGAGATGCTCGGCATGGTCGAGCCCCGCAAAATAGATCGTCATCAGACTCGGGAGCCGGAGTTCCGCTCCGTCTTTGAGCCCACCATTGAAAGCTCGGAGTGACTTCACGGCTTCCCACAGCGAGTTTTCGTCGACGGCTGTGCTCCGGTTCTGCCGATAACTCAACAGGGTGTCGAAGTCAGGGTTAATCGCCCGTCCACTCCCGCGCGTGAGCATGTGGTGAACAACAATGCTCTGCCCGCCGCTCTGTCCAATATACTCGTAAATCGTGTTCACCTGTTGGTTGATATCATCGGAGAGAAAGTCCTCCCCTAGTTGCACCTTCACCGCATCGATATGATGCTCCGTATAATATCTCGCGACTTCACGCTCCCTAAAAAAGAGGCTATTCCCTGCGATTCCGTGAGCGCCGGGGAACAGGCCGGTAAACACCGACGTCCATGCTGGGTAGGTATAGGAGGGGAACACTGTCGTCGATTGTTGGGCGGCAATGGCTTTGGTCAACTGGAGACCGCCGGCATCGACGCGCACACCCAGCAGATCGTGTAAGCCTCCTGGTTTTCGTGGAGGATTCTGCATGAGATATTTGACGAGAGTTCCTTGTTCGAGACCATCAACGGCAAAAATCACGACATGTTCAATAGGGTGACCACTAAGCGAGCCATGTAACACCTTGTCGGGAGAGTACTGAATCGGGGTGAGACGATTACAGCCGTTCTCCCCCACTATGAGCAGAATGCCAAGGGCCGGCAACAGAACGTAGAGGCTCAGACTCCTCTTGAACAGTAAAGCAATATATCTATCAATCATCGTTGCCAACCTCCGGGCATAGGCGCCATCATCTCGCGAGGAACGGGAACTATTCGGTCATTCTCCAGCCCGTGAGAGGTTTCTGGAGACACGATACGCAGTGCCGGGGACAGAGAGTGAAAGTATCAAAAGGGTTCCGATGCCTCTCTCGGCACACGACCGACCCCTTGTTCTCAGACCCTCCGTTAATATCACAAGCTGCTCTGCACGACCTCGCTATGCCCTGCGTACCCACAGGGATGAAGAGCGCGCGCTGACAGAGCGAGGTCACCCATACGTGGGTAGCGATATGGGTGACCTCGCGCGTGCTTGCAAAAACGTTAAATGAGTTATTTGATAACGTGAATCTTGCCGGTCACGGCGTCCACATACACTTTATTGGTTGTCTTCCCATCGATGATCTCGATCTTGTAGACGACGCGACCGTCATCCTTCCCCATATCCACTTCAACCGTTTTGCCGGGCTTTGCCTGCTCCGCGGTTTTAATCGCCTCGATCATGCTGATAGACGCTTTTTCACTCAGGGTTCTGTCGGACTCGAACATGGCCCCGGCCGGCGCCACCGCAGCACCCAACATGATCGCCAACCCAGCCGAGATAATTGCCTTCTTCATACGTTCCTCCTTGGTTTAAGATGTGTAGTAACGAAAACTGTGCCAACATTGGCCAATTTGGCTGGAAGCCTGGGGGCGGTCTGGTCAAATTTGCTCATTCCTGAAAACCTGAGAAGTGGCCGTACGAGAGGTCATGGTCGTACTCCATTTGAGAACTTGCTCATGAATCACTGGCGCCTGAGCGTCTGCCGGCCCCTACCAGACCGATCCTTTTGGTCTTCATAAACACAGCTCTTGCCATACCGACCATCCCGCGAGGCACCGCTCGTTTTACCGCAGGAGGGTGGAGACGATTGGCACGAACCACGGAGTCCTCGATATATCCACAATTGATGCATCGAGTTGCCATGCACAGATCGTCTGGTTCCAGACTCAGGCCATCGAAGGTTTCACGGACGAGCAGTCCCCTGCAGCGTTGACAGACCATAGGACCTCCTTGTGTTTTCTTTGTCGTTCGTTGTGTAAGGTTCGGCTTGGTGCCGTGGCGCCGGCTCAGGCAACATAGCTGCCCCATCATCGGCACTCCTGTCTGGATTCCCTTCCCGTTCCACACTCGACCTTGAGCTTGGCGCAGATCGAGCACAGATGCGGCCCTAGGGCTTTCGAGGTGTAGCACGCCTCCAGATCTGCTGAACCACATTCACAGCAGAAGGCGAGATCTATGCGGAGGAGGTTTTGATACGACCTCGCTACTCCGCAGGTCACGATGCTGCCTCCTAATTGGTCTTAGCCGGATAGTAAGTACCATGGCCATTATGTCGAGAATCTAGACTGCAATTCTGTTCATAATTGCTCATGTTGGAAAATTGATTCGTCGCCATCGAATAGCACCTCTGCTGTAACATCAAT
>JBDTSF010000184.1:0-8120 GCA_039931295.1 Nitrospirota bacterium
TCGCCAGATAGTGCGCCGCCTTCCGAAGCGGGCCGGGACTTGTCTCGGGATGACGTTCGCCAACGAGAGCCTGAAGATGACGGTTGATTCGAAGACGCTGGGTTAGCACAACATGTGTGTGTGGATGAACCGATTACGCTGTGATTTCGGTCCCGATACCTTTACGCGTGAACACTTCAAGAAGAATGGCATGCGAAATTCGACCGTCAATGATATGGGCTTTGCTGACACCGCCTCCGAGTGCATCCAAGCACGCATGGACCTTGGGCAACATCCCTTCGCCGATTGTGCCCCTCTTCACCATCCGCTGCACATCTTTGCGTGAGACCGTGGAGAGATGGCGTCCCTTCGCATCGCGAATACCCTTCACATCGGTCATCATCACCAGCTTTTCCGCACCTAGCGCAGCGGCCATCGCTCCAGCCACAAGATCGGCATTGATGTTATAGGTAGTCCCCTCCCGATTCGTACCGATCGGCGCGATGACGGGGATGTAATGATCCTGCTGAAGTTTTTGCACCAACGCGGGATCAATAGACTGAACCTCTCCGACCAAGCCGAAATCCTCATCCCCCTCACCGTCATCGAGATCCTTTTCCAGGCTGGCCGCCCACGCTTTAGCCGTGAGCGGTCGAGACAGCATCAGCCCACCGTCCTTTCCGCTCAAGCCGACCGCAAGGCCGCCATGGCGATTCAAGAGATCGACGATTTCCATATTGATCTTGCCGGCCAACACCATCTCCACGATTTCCATCGTGGCTTCATCTGTGACCCGCACCCCATGGCGAAACTTGGCCTCAATACCCAATCGCTGGAGCATCTTATCAATCTGGGGTCCCCCACCGTGCACAATAACGGGGTTCAGGCCCACGTATTTCAGAAGTACGACATCCTGGGCAAACCGTTCTTTCAACGGCGCATCGGTCATCGCATGACCGCCATATTTGATGACAATCGTCTTGCCTTTGAACGTACGGATATAGGGCAAGGCTTCGATCAGGACGTTAGCTTTTTTGATCAGTCTGTTCATATCCAGGCTCCCATGGCGGAACCAGCACGGTACCCGAAAAACGCGGGCCGAGCAAGCTCGCCGGAGACGGAAGATCGCCGGCAACCATGATCACGGTTTTTCGTCCTTCACAACACGCGCGCCGGCCGAACGACCGGCCCGAGGGTGCGTCTTATCGTAGACGGCCAGGAGTTGATCCGTAGCCAGATGCGTATATTTTTGTGTCGTGCTCAATGAAGCATGCCCGAGCATTTCTTGAATCGACCGCAGATCGGCCCCTTCATCGAGGAGATGCGTGGCAAAGGAGTGGCGCAGCGTATGGGGGCTCACGGAACCACCGGCTAACCGGTTCGAATAGCGGGCCACAATGCGAGCGACGCTCCGAGTTGTGAGCCTCCCCCCTCGGCTGTTTCGAAAAATCGGCGACGAGACACGCAGAGTCTTCGCCGTCGGATATCGAATCTTCGTCAGACGCTGCTCGTCTAAGTAGGCTTGAATAGCCTGTAGCGCCACATCACCGATCGGCACAATGCGCTCCTTCCGGCCTTTTCCTCGCAAATGGACCAATCCCTCGGAGGCGCGGAGATCATCAAGATCGATCCCTACGAGTTCACTCACGCGAGCCCCTGTCGAATAGAGCGTCTCCAGCAAGGCGCGGTCTCGGAGCGAGCCGCCTGCCGCCTGATCGGAAGGAAACTCCATCAACGCCGCCGCGTCGTCCTTGCTCAACACTCGCGGCAGGTGTTTCGGCTGTTTCGGCATCCTGATGGCGTCGGCAGGATTGAGACCGACCATGCCTTCTCGCTGCAGATAACGGTAGAAACTGCGCAGAGAAGAAAGTTTTCGGGCCATCGAGGTGCTCTTCTCATGCTTGCGATTCAGCCAGTGAAGGTAACCCCGAATGGATTCTGTTTGCACGGTGGCAGGATCGAGTAGGGGCGTGCCGGGATGTTCTACCTGCATGAACGCCTGAAACTGCCGGAGATCCGAGCCATAGTTGCGCACCGTTTCGTGCGACGCATGACGTTCCAGCTCAAGGAACGTCATGAAAGCTCGAATTGCCTTATCCATGTCGCCAGATCCCCAAGCGCCCGTTCCCCCGTGAGCCGTCGTTTACGCTCCTTGTCTCTCGTCGGTGGGTCAAGTGGAGGAAAAAGTCCAAAATTTGTATTCATCGGTTGAAAGTGACGAGGGTCCGTCCTCGTAATATACGACACGAGACAGCCATGCGCCGTGGTGGGGGGCGGCGTGACCAAGGGCAATCCTGCAAGACCGCGAGCCGCGTTGATTCCTGCCAGCCCTCCCATCGCGGCGGAATCCGTATAGCCCTCGACGCCGACAAGTTGCCCCGCAAAGAAGAGGGTGCCACGCGCCTTGAACTGAAGCGTATCCCGCAACAGTTGAGGAGAGTTCATGAAGGTGTTGCGATGGAGACTGCCGTAGCGCAAAAACTCGGCCTGTTCCAAACCAGGAATCATGCGAAACACCCGTTTCTGTTCCCCATACGTGAGTTTGGTCTGAAACCCCACGAGGTTATAACAGGAGCGATGGGCGTTTTCCGTCCTGAGCTGGACCACCGCATACGCTCGCGCACCGGTCTTGGGATTCTCAAGACCCACGGGCTTCAACGGGCCGAACTGCATGGTCTGGCGGCCCCGTTCGGCCATCACCTCGATGGGGATACAGCCTTCGAAGTAGGCGGTCTTTTCGAATTCTTTGGGTTGGACTTTCTCCGCCGCGAGCAACGCGTCATGGAAAGCATTGTAGGTCGGCTCGTCCATGGGACAGTTGAGATAGTCGTCCCCACCCTTACCGTAACGGGACGCGAGAAAGGCGACATCCATATTGACGGAATCGGCATCGACAATCGGAGAGATCGCATCGTAAAAATACAAATGTGTACTATGAGTCAGTTGCGCAATTGCCTGAGACAGTTTGTTGGATGTCAGCGGGCCCGTTGCCACAATGCAGAGACAGTCGGTTGGGATCTCGGTGATTTCCTCATGCAGAATGCGAATATTCGGGTGACCTTCCAGCGCCTGGGTAATCTTGAGTGAAAACTGCTCGCGATCAACGGCCAAGGCTGACCCCGCCGGCACTCGCACATCATTCGCCACTCGAATAATGAGCGAGTTGAGACGGCGCATTTCCTCTTTCAAGATGCCGGGGGCATTGAGGAGATCCACGGAGCCGAGCGAATTCGAGCAGACCAGCTCAGCCAGACCACCAGTTTTATGCGCTTGCGTCATCTCTTTTGGGCGCATTTCATAGAGCGTCACTTTCGCTCCACGATTGGCCGCCTGCCACGCCGCTTCAGATCCGGCCAGACCGCCTCCAATAATGACAATGTCCTCACGCATTCGAGTGAAACTCCCCCAGGAAAGACCACGAGCGGTGGCATTGTAGGAAGCGCATTTTGGGGATGTCAAGGCGACGTCGCTCTGCATGGCGCCGGCGGCACGGTTGATCCAATTTACAACCCCATGCTAGACTTTGCCGCGCGTAGGCGATTAGCTCAGGGGTAGAGCGCTTCCTTCACACGGAAGAGGCCACTGGTTCAAAGCCAGTATCGCCTACCATAGTCCTCCTCCTCGATCTCAATCCACACCCTCTGGCCTAACCCGCAGGATGCTCAAAAAGGCCAGGCTTCTACCCGCCCAACCCTGGAGCGCCGAGACGCGCCTTTCCCTAAGCAAGGCCGCAGCTCCAAGGCTGACCCTCGTTTCACGGTTCCTCTGAGCGATGCGAGAACGCCGCTGGCGGACGGTTTCAGCATCCTGCTAATTCTGGACAGAATCTTAGATGTCGGCTACACTTCTTTCTATTGAGAGTCAGTTGACTCTAAACCGTACAAGACAAGTGAGGTCATCTATGCGAACGACAGCTCTTGCAGTGGGAATGCTCCTGCTCGCCACCGCCGCCGGTTGTGCCGGAAACCATCAACAGCAAACATTGTCCGATGCAGATGGAAGCTATACCCCCCCGGCCAGCATCTACAGTGTGATGGACCCGACATCCTTGATCTATACCGATGTGGCAGCCGGAGCATCTCCTAGCGATAACCCCTGGCGCTGGAGCGGTTTCCTCTTGCACCCTCTTGGAGTCGCTATGGATTACGGTCTGAACCGACCGATCTATACACTGACCAGCAAGATACCGTACCTTTTTGGGTATACGTCTGAAGATTCGATGCTCGATAGCCAACGGCGGTAATTCCTAGTACCTACGGTTTTAGTTCGAACGCCCGCTTTCCTCACGAGAGCGGGCGCTATCGTATCATCCCGTTCGCAAACTCTTTTGCATTTCGTGTATGCTCATTTTGTGAATCAGAGTTCACATGATACGCATACGTTTCGCGCCCTGCTCCTTCGACTATGGATGGTCTGTGGGCTAGGGCTCGGGTTCTTGCTGAATGGCTGCGAAACTCCGGCCAAAAAACCGATCCTCCCGCCCTCTGAAAGCGATCTGGTCCTCCTGAATTCCACGACTCTCTGTACGTCAGCGTCCACCTTCCTCAAGACACATCCCCCCGCTTCACTCACCCCACGAGACTGGGGCACCGGGCAAGAGTTCATTCTTCCCGCCGACCGAAGCCCCTCACATGGCGACGAGTCCTACTTTTTCGATGAAGATGGCGTGCTGGTTGGAATCGTCTTTACCTATCCGTCGGGACTTGACTTGAATCCCTACCCAGTCCTCCGCCACACCTTAATGCAACTGAAGCCGACGTTGGAGTTCTATCTCAATGTGGCAAATCTGTCATCCGGGGCCAGCATGGACTCCAGCGCCCTCTATGAAACCGGCGATGAGAAAACCACGACACAGTACTTGGTCCTAGGACCTCGTGAGCATCAGACCTTGCTCCAAGCTTCTAGGACGATCGACCCCTATGTTCGACTGTTCTCACCCTATCGACGAGAATTCTTAGAACGATTGCGCTATCCACGAGGCCAAAAACCCGGGCAGCAGCTCGACAGTCAAGGCGCCGAGGACAAGGAGCCCTTCCCTTCACTCCAGCAATTCGCGCGCGGTCAGACCGCGCAGCTCTCCTACTGCGGAACCCAGAGCTACGACATCGCGGCTGCCGCCTATCAGAAAGCCATTGCAACCGGGTTTACAAATAAGGTGTGGCTGGCAGAAGCCCACCACAAACTGGGCCTCGCATGGGTAGGGAAGGGACAACACGAGAAGGCCAAGACGGAGATGCTTCAGTCGTTGGCCATCAGACCCAATACTCCAGAAATTCTGAATAACCTCGGTACGGTGTACAGCAAATTGGGAGACAAGGCGAACGCACTCGCCTCATTCGAAAAAGCCGTGACACTCCGCCCCAACTATGCCATTGCCCGTTATAACTTAGCTGAAGCCTACGAGCCCACAAACCCCAAGCGGGCCCTCTCGGAATACGAAACCTATCTCGCGCTGGTCGAAGGAATCCCCGATGAAGCCAATCGAATCGCTCAGGTTCAACAACGCGTCAAAACGTTAAAGCAGTAGCCTGCCCCCAATCAATCGTCCGTTCCCCTCACCAGGTGTCGAATATGTGATTCCGCTGGGTGCCCAACCAACCTCACGTTGGTGTCGGCGCACAGCGAGCCGTCCTATCTCTCCAGGCCGCTCCGTATCCAGAAGTAGATTTTGCTCTTGCCAGGCAGATGCTCGTGGGCATGAAATTCTTCGTGATGAAGCATCTTGCCTCTTTGGAGTGGACAAGCGGATTTGGTCTTCCCACGACTGTACGTACTCAGGTTCAGGCATCAAGCCTCCTGGATATGAGGACACATGGTCTGTTGTGACCAATGTCCTTGTCGGAGGTCTGTCCTTACATTTTCAGGAAGTGACCGAAGGCGCTATGCCCTGCGGAGCATATTAACGGCGGGCTTTTTCTGCTTGTTCTTCCAGCGTTTTGCAGTCGATGCAGAGAGTGGTGACTGGGCGGGCTTTCAGTCGCGGATAGGGAATTTCTTCTTCGCAGCGCTCACAGATGCCATAGATGTTCTGGTTCATTCGCTCAAGCGCCTCGTCAATCTTTTTGACCAATCGTTGCTCACGCTCACGAATCCGCATTAAAAAATTCTGCTCGGCCTCTGCTGACGCCTGATCGCTCACATCCGGGAACGCCTCCTGACCATTTGGATTGGCCAAGCCCTCGACTGCCTCCTCCAACATGGCCTTGCGTTGCCGCTCAAGGTCGCGACGGATAGTCGCGTATTTCTTCCCCTGGGACGATGTCTTTACTTTTCGTTTAGCCCTAGCAGATTTGGCCGCCGACGGAATGGGCGAAATACGCTTGGGAGAAGAACCTGCTTTCATACTGTAACCTACTTGAGGGGTAATGTCGTCTGAAACAAAAGAAACTATAGCAGGGGCCTTGAGAGGGGGTCAATGGTCAGCATGGGCCTGTCACTCTCATCACTCGGAATCGCTACAGATCTCGACGGCCCTCAATCGACTTCAGTAACGTCACGTCGTCGGCATACTCGATATCCATTCCGACCGGAATGCCGTAGGCAATCCGCGAGACCCGGGCCCCAAGAGGTTTCAGTTGATTCATGAGATAGATGGCGGTCGCCTCGCCTTCGATAGTTGGACTCGTTGCCAAGATCACTTCCTGGACTCCCCCAAGCTTCACTCGATCGACCAACTCTTCGGCCCTGATATCGGATGGTCCAACACCGTCCAACGGAGATAAGGCGCCGAGTAGCACATGATATAAACCACGGTAGGCTCCTGCCCGCTCGATGGCATAGGTCGTACTCGGTTCTTCCACAACCAGAATCCTCGTCTGATCCCGCTTTGAATCGAGGCAAAACTCACAGAGCTCTCCCTCGGCGATATTCCGGCACTGTCGACAAAATGAGAGTCCGTCTTTGACAGCGCGAATCGCTTCGGCTAGACGAAGCGCGTCTTCGCGGTCGGCCTTCAACACATGGAACGCCAGTCGTTGTGCCGTTTTTTGACCGATACCTGGGAGACGGACTAACTCACGCACCAACCGTACGAGTAACCCCTGTTGATCAACTGCCATAGGGTCTAGTCATCCGCTAGAACATTCCGGGGACGTTCATCCCCCCTGTAGCCGATTTCATCGCACCCGCCATCATCTCGCGAGCCTTCCTGAGCGCATCGTTCGACGCAGCCAGGACCAAATCTTGGACCATCTCCACATCACCGCTTTTCACCACTTCGGGATCAATGACGATACTGACTAGCTCCATGGCCCCAGTGGCCGTGACCGTCACACTGCCACCGCCAGCCGTTCCCGTGACGGTCTTCGACGATGTCTCTTCCTGCACCTTCGCCATTTGGGCCTGCATCGCCTGCGCTTGTTTCAAGAGATTTCCCATATTGCCCATCGGATTCTTCATTCATCAACCTCCTTCTGGATCGATACCGGTCTCACCTCTGCGAGCTCTACGCCAAATATCTCCAGCGCCTGCTTGACGACCGGATGGGCCCGCGCTCGATCGAACAAGATTAATCGTTGCTCTTTTTCCTTCGCCGCCCTGAGCTGCGCCATTGTCGGCCCTGAAGGATCCGACTCGGTCAATTCGATAACCCGCAGACGAACCGTCTGGCCGCTCAATCGCTCACAGATCGATGTGAGCACCGCCATATTATCAGGCTTCTCGATCATCCCTCGAGCTGCCATCTCCTGCTTGGCAAACCCAATTGTCGCCACATGACCCTCCACACCCACAAACCGTCCCCTCTCCAGGAAGGCAGCAATCCTGGAAGACGTATTGCCCACTTCCTCTTGGACCTGCTCCCAATTGAGCGTGATCATAACGCGCTCATTGTCACCAGTGGACAAAGCCACAGGCGTCGAAGCCTTCACCTCGCCGGCACTGACATTCGAAGGATTCGTCGAGGGACCTCGTGGAGACGCCGCACGCTCGACAGCAGAAGACCCCGACGTCACCGGAGCGATCGATGCAGGAGTTGTCGCCTGCGAAGGCCTCGGTAACGGCGAGGGGCCTGCATGTTCTGAGCGACCGGCTGAAGCCGGCTTCACTAAGGACACTGGAGCCGATTGAGGAGTGCGTGCCGTCTGAGCTGATGGCGTCACTTGTTGAGCCGGTTTCCCATCCGACCGACGCAGTAACCGGGT
>JBDTSF010000185.1:0-8245 GCA_039931295.1 Nitrospirota bacterium
TGCCAATGAGCAGAGAACTCGCATGCTGAATCGCGATCATGATGTCAGCTGTCCGCTTTGTCTTGCACGAGATAATCCGATTCTCGAGACGGTATCGTTTGAAAGCCTAAGACAGGTGTACTTAAAATCAGCACAATTTGATATAGAAACGTGCCTGCGGCAACCGTATCAAAGTTCGGTCTTGCAACTGACGCGTTGCCAGTCGTGTGGCCTCGAGTTCTATCCGACCGTGTTGGAGGGGAACGAAACGCTGTATGAGCATTTCGGCAAGGCGAATTACTACTACATGGCCGACAAGTGGGAATTTCGCGAAGCGCTGAAATGGATAGAAGACTCTCGAACTGTATTGGAAGTTGGATGTGGGACAGGGGTCTTTATGGAGATGGTGAGGGAGTGTTTCCCTGAGAAAAGGCTTGTTGGGCTTGAGTATAATCAAACGGCATCCGCAATCGCTCGAAACAAAGGCTTTGATGTGCGAGCTCAGTCGATCGAGGAACTTGCGAGTGGGGTAGAGCAATTTGATGCGGTATGCGCATTCCAGGTGCTTGAACATGTGCCGAATCCTGACAGCTTTCTGAAGGCGGTTGTCGGATGTCTTCGGGGGAAAGGGGTTTGTGTCCTCACGGTTCCGAATCCTGATAGCTTTACAAAGTTTGCGGTAAATGACTTTGGGAACATGCCCCCCCATCACTTGACCAGGTGGTCCCGGAACGTCATGGGTTGGGTTGCCGATCATCATGGGCTGGAGATAGCTTCACTGCAGGAAGAACCCGTGGCTGCCTATCATCGTGAATGGTACAGAGTCACTCACCTTGTGAGAGTCTTGTCTGCCGTGTTGGGAATTCGGTGGGGGCGAATAGAAACTGGTTTTGGCCACAAAGTATTCAATTACGGGTGTCGAGTGATCGACCGAGCTGTGCCAAAATCGTTATGGCGCTACAACCGGTTTCCTGGGCATACGTTGCTCGCTGTGTTCAGAGCGAGCTAAAGTAGGAAGCGCGCACGTGAGAATTACTCACATTGGAACGGCTGACAATAGTGGAGGAGCGGCACGCGCATCTTTTCACCTGCATAAAGGCTTATTAGCGAAAGGGCATCATTCGTCGATGGTAGTTGGACAGCAGACTGAACAGTGTCCGGAGATTGACCGAATCGGGTTTCCTCGGACGTTGCTGGGGAAAGTATGTGGTAGGTTTGTGCAAAAGTTCGAAACATGGACCGGGCTCCAATACTTATGGCAGCCACTAAAACACCGATTTCTCGATCATCCATCTGTGAAACATGCAGACATCATCCATCTGCACAATCTTCACGGGAATTTCTTCTCTTTTTCAATTTTACCAAAACTGTCGAAGGTGGCGCCACTTGTGTGGACATTGCATGACACCTGGGCATTGACAGGGCATTGTTCTTATACCTATGACTGTGAACGGTGGCAATCGGGATGTGGGCAATGTCCGAATCTTGGGGAATATCCGGAAATTTCGCTGGATACGACCGCAATGCTCTGGCGCAAGAAGCATCAAAGCTATCGCAATTCGAGAATTACGCTGGCTGCGCCTTCCGAGTGGTTGTCAAAAATGGCTCAATCGAGTCCTTTGTTTGAAGGTTGTGACGTTCGCTGCATCCCGTATGGGATAGATCTCCAGGAGTTTCGTCCAGGTGGTCAGTTGGAGGCTAGGGATGCATTGGCGATCCCAAGAGATGCGAAGGTTCTCATGGTCGTTGCATTTAATGAGAATGTGGAAGGGGCGAGTCGGAAGGGAGCCTCATTTTTTAAAGATGCGCTAACTGCGCTGGAGCGAAAACCCAGCCCCTGGATTCTCGCCGTTGGCAGTAAGGGTATGTTTGACGCGTTCAAAGAAACATTCTCTATTCGAGAGGTCGGATATCTGAGTTCATCGGATATGATGCGCCAGTGCTATGTAGCTGCCGATGTGTTCGTGCTGCCGACTTTGGCAGATAACTTGCCCGTTTCTCTCATTGAAGCTACGGCATCTGGGACGCCAAGCGTGGCATTCCAGGTCGGTGGTGTTCCGGACATTGTCAGGCACAAGGAGACCGGGTACTTGGCTAAATACAAAGATTCCGGTGATTTGGCTCATGGCATCAACTGGGTGCTGTCTGATGATTCTCGGCGGGTCTCGATGGGTCGGCGATGTCGTGAATTAGCGGAACGTGAGTACTCGCTTGCGCTTGAAGTCGAGCGATATCTCGACCTCTATCATTCAGCGAAGACGGCAGGATACAAGAATGTTGATTCTTTTTCTTGCCAGTGACCTCAATTAGCCGCATCAAATTGCAGTAGCCTTCCCGGAACCTCATTCGCAGATCACATCACACCAATCGATACTCTTCACGTTCCGACCAACGTTCATGGTATTTCCAGAGACATCCTATGGAATCGTCAAGCGCCTCCAAGTGGTGGAGGCTTGGGTACGCTCCCTGAGCGCAAGGCTCGGGAAGGAGACGCTCTCGATCCTTGATGTTGGCTGCGGGACTGGTGACCATCTCACCTATCCCTTGGCTCTTCTGAACCATCAAGTCCTGGGTATCGATTTTCACGAGGCCTCGATCCAGGAGGCGAGATGCAGATATGTACGACCGAATCTCACTTTCCGGTCCGGCCAGCTTGACGTCCTCCTGCAAGAGCGGCTTGTATTTGATCTCGTTATCTGTTCAGAAGTCCTCGAGCATCTGTATAAGCCCAAAGAGTTTCTCTGTGCATTACGCCGCATGGTAAGACCGGGTGGTGCGCTTATCATTACGACGCCGAATGGCTATGGGTCATATGAAATGTTCTGTCGTCTTCAGCGAGGGCTGCAGAAGTCAGGGGTTGATCAGGTATTGCGAGCTCTCGTGCATGCACGTCGTCGATCGAGAGCCACTGCTCGATCCGAGGGAGGTCAACAGAGCGGGGTGTTGCCGGTATCCGCAACCACGGGGTTCTTGAATATAGAATCAGGACACGTTCAATTCTTTAAGGCCGGTGTCCTCAGCAACCTCTTTGGTGAGAGTGGATTTTTGCTGAGAGAACAACGAGCGAGAACGTTATTGTGCGGCCCCTATGTGGATGTGTTGCTCCGGTTGCCTCCGTTCCGACAAGCCGTCTATCAGATGAACAACCGCCTCGCGGATCTTTTGCCATTTTCCTGGTCTGCAGATTGGATGTTTCTTCTTGAACCTGACCCCAAGAGTCTGACGTGACGCGCGATTGCCCTCGGATCCTCGTGGTGACCGGCAACAACTTCAATCTTGTCAGTGGTGGTGGGATCACGCTCACGAATCTGTTCAAAGGTTGGCCGTCTGATTGCATTGCAAATGTCCATGAAGATGCGACCCAGGAGGACCATAGTGTGTGCCGGAATTTTTATCGGCTCTCTTCGAAAGAAATCCGATGGGCATGGCCATTTTCATTGGGTCAGGCTTGGTACGATCGAAGGAAACGGACTACAGCGGCCTCTGTCGATTGTGCTTCCGTGCAAGGCGCCTCTCTCATCAATCCGCACACGTCGGGCTGGACGCAGTACGCGAGGTCTGTGATGGGTGAGGGGATCCCCAAGTATGCCCAGTTAAGCCGATCACTCACTCAGTGGGTTGATGCGTTCGAGCCGACTCTTCTCTATGGATTCCTCGGTTCGCTTGAGCAAATGGGGCTGATTCAGTTGCTTGCGAACTGGAAGAGGATTCCCATGGTCGTGCATATGATGGATGACTGGCCCTCCGTGTTATACAGTCGTGGCCTCTTAGCGCCTGTTGTTGGACCTCTTGTACGGCGAAAACTAGACGTGGTCTTCGGCCAGGCAGCACAGAGGATGGCGATCTGCGATGATATGTGCGAAGAGTATCGCAGGCGCTATGACTATGACTTTCTCTCGTTTCAAAATGCCCTCGATGTGGATCGGTGGATGCCGTTTCGAAGAAGGCAATGGAAAGCGGGGTCTCCTTTTGTCGTTCGCTATGTCGGATCGATTGTGCCGGATGGTCAACGTCGGAGCCTTCAGGATATTTGCCAGGCAGTAAAGCAGTTGGCTTCATGCGGTGAACAGATTGAAATGTGGGTGCACACCTCAGCGGGCGATTCCAGCTACCTCCGGGAGGCAGGTTTCTCGTCCCGTTCAGTTCATCTCGAAGGTCCACCTGGCCAAGAGCAGATCGCACGCCTCCTCGCGGAAGCCGATCTGTTGGTATTGCCCTACAATTTTGATCAACGGAGTGCCCGCTACATTAAGCTCTCTCTTCCAACGAAGGCGCCAGCCTATATGATATCTGCCACTCCGATCCTTGTGTACGCGCCGGGCGATGTCGCCACAGCCAAGTATGCGATGCGTGAAGGATGGGGGCACGTGGTATCCACGCAGGATATTTTCGTGCTCCAAGATGAACTCCGACGGCTGATGAAGGATGATGTGGTGCGTCAGCGGTTGGGTGAGCGTGCTCACTCATTGGCCTGCGAGCGGCACAATGCGGCGACGATACGGCCTGCATTCTGGAAAGCGCTGACCGATGCGACCCAGGGCTCTGCCCAAACAAGACCTGCGAGGGAGGTTTGTTCGATAGTGACAACGGAAGATACCCATGAATAACGATGTTCAACAGTTCTGGGAGCAGGAAGCGTGCGGGACGGGAAATGCCATTGTCGGCGAACGGGATGCATGCACGAAAGAATGGTTCGAACAGATCGAACAGCACCGGTATCGAGTGGAGCCCTATATTCATTCGATTGCAGAGTTCACGCGACATCATGGGAAGCGGGTCTTGGAGGTGGGTGTCGGGGCGGGTAGTGATCATCTGCAATGGGCTCGTGCAGGGGCAGAGTGCTATGGAGTCGATCTGACCCGCCGCGCCATTGAGATCACGCAAGCTCGGTTCGATCTGTATGGCTTCAAGACGAACCTGCGGCAGATCGACGCCGAGATCTTGCCGTTTCCTGACGACAGTTTCGATGTTGTCTATTCATGGGGCGTGATTCATCATGCGGAGCATCCTGAGCAGATCGTTCAGGAAGTCCGTCGGGTTCTTAAACCATCCGGTCTTTTCATTGGGATGCTATATGGGCGGCACTCACTGGTGGCCGTGAAGTTGTGGGTGAAGCATGCTCTCTTGCGAGGCCGACCCTGGAGAACCCTGAGTGATGTGATCTGGCACCATATGGAGAGCATAGGAACCAAGGCCTATACGCTAAGCGAATTACAGACTGTTTTCAGAGAATTTCGATCTGTCGAGCTGACCCCCATGCAAACAATATATGACCAGAGTCATCTGCCTGTATGGCTATGCGGGCTTGTTCCGAGTCGATATGGTTGGTTTATCGCGGTGCGCGCGAGCAAATGATTCAAGGAGTTTCTCGGGATGGGCAAGATTCTCATGGCATGTGCGAACTATTGGACAAGTCCATTCCAGGTTGGTAGCCATCACCTAGCTAGAGGGTTGGCCAGAGCTGGATGGACCGTCGGATTTGTCTCAGATCCTATTTCGCCTTTTCACTGGGTCAGCTCTCCGCGGCAGGAATTGTCCAAGCGATACGATTTGTATCGTACCGGGGGCGTATGGAATAGAGAGAGAAGTATCTGGACCTATGTGCCGGGTGCGTTCATGACGCCTCACAATAAGCCGCTCCTTCGCTCCCGCATGGTTGGGCAATCGTGGTCCCGCTGGACATCGCCATCTCTTTCTCACCTCATATCGAGACAGGGGTTTGGCGATGTCGATCTGCTCTATTGCGATAGCCCGAAGCATCTTTCGTGGCTGGGGTCCATAGGGCGGCACAAACTGATCTATCGTGTGGCGGACAATGCGAAAGGATTCTCCCGCACAACCCCTGCAGCTTGTGCACAGGAGGAGGAATTGGCTCGTATGGCCGATCTCGTCGTGTATAGCGCGGGCACGCTTGAAGAGTACGTGCGATCTTTACGTCCGCGACAGATGGCCCATCTTCCTAACGGCGTCGACTTTGAACATTTTTCAGGCGGAATGCCTCTAGTGCCAAACGAGTATGAGACCATTGCTAGGCCGATTGCGGTCTACGCAGGGCATCTCGATTCCTGGTTCGATTACGAGCTGCTCAATGCGGTGGCCGAGGCCCTTCCGCATGTATCGTTTGTGATTATAGGCGGCACTCGTGGCGCCTATCGAGACCTGAGGCCGCTGCTGAATATTCATCTCCTGGGGACGCGACCATTCTCAGAACTTCCACGATTCCTTCGGCATGCAGATGTAGGAATTATTCCCTTTGATGTGGCCGGACATCCTCAGCTCGTTCACAGCATTCACCCGCTGAAGCTCTACGAGTATATGGCGTCCGGACTGCCGGTTGTGGCAACGCGATGGAAAGAACTCGAACAAATCGAAAACCCGGCGATCCTGTGTGACACAGCAGAGGAGTTTACCCGTGCCATTTCAGATGCGACCCGCCAACCCCCCGATAGAGCTGCCTTGGTACGGTTTGCCAGCCAGCACGATTGGAGCCAGCGAATAGACCGGCTTCTTGAACTGACAGGGGCTTGTTCTCCCGTCTAGGCCGGAGAGGGAGCAGTGTCCGGGGTATGCTGACCATTGACGTAAGAATGATTCAAGCTGCAGGAGTGGGGACATACATCCGTGAGTTGGTTCCTCGAGTTGCCTCGGCGCTTCATGCCCATTCGATCTCTCTGATCGGGGATGCGGATCTTCTCAAGACCTTTCCGTGGAGTCGAGAACGTCCGTTTCGCATAATCGATTGCAAGGCCCCGATCTATTCTGCCCGTGAACAGATCGAGCTTCCTATAAAGATTCCGAAGGAAACAGCTCTGTTCTGGTCTCCACACTATAATCATCCCCTTCTCTATAGAGGACGGGCACTCGTCACTGTCCACGATACATTTCATCTGGCCATGCCTGAGTTTGTCAGTGGCTGGCATCGACGGATGTATGCCTCCATCATGTTTCGTGCAGTCCGAAAAAATGCTGATGGAATTCTTTGTGTCTCTGAGTTTGGGAAAGAGCAATTGATGATGTTCTGCCCACAGGGGAAACAGTCGGTTACCGTTGTTTATAACGGTGTGGCTCGGGGTTGGCAGGCAAATCCGGCATGGTCGTCTCCCCATCCAAAGCCGTACATTCTGTTCGTTGGCAACGTCAAGCCGCATAAGAATTTGCGCCGATTGCTTGATGCATTTCTGCTCGTGGATAAGGAGTCCTGCGACCTTGTGATCATTGGGCGCCGCGAAGGATTTATCACGGGTGATCCGGACCTTGTGCAGCATGCATCTCGAATGCAAGAACGGGTGCACTTTCTCGGTGAGATCGACCACGAAGACGAACGCTTGCGTCACTACTATGCGGCCGCCGAGGCATTGGTGCTTCCTTCACTGTATGAGAGTTTTGGGTTGCCGGCGCTTGAAGCGATGGCGCTTGGATGTCCAGTCATTGTGTCTAAAGTCGGGGGGCTTCCCGAGGTATGTGGAGATGTCGCGCTCTACGTGGACCCCTATGATGTTTCCGACATTGCCACTCAGATTGAGCGGATTCTCACGGATCGAACCTTGCGGGACAGGCTGAAGCAGGCGGGGATTGCGCGTGCCGAGCAGTTTGATTGGGATCGTGCCGCAACTTCAACTGTGGAGGTCATTACCGATCTTCTCGGATCAAAGGTTGGTTCTTGCTAGGGGAAGAGTGGTGAGGGTTGCGATTGTTCATGACTGGCTCGTAAGTATGCGTGGGGGAGAACGATGTTTCGAGGTCCTCTGCGAGCTATTCCCAGATGCGGACGTCTTTACGCTTGTGCATCGGAAAGGGCATGTTTCTCCTATCATCGAAAAACATGCTATTCGGACCAGTTTCATTCAACGCCTGCCTTTGTCGGGCACGCACTATCAACGCTATTTGCCGCTATTCCCCCTGGCGATCGGGTCCTTCGTTTTTCGTGATTACAACCTGATCATCAGTTCCAGCCACTGCGTCGCGAAAGGGCTGCGTGTGCCTGACAACGTCTGCCATGTCGCCTATATTCATACACCAATGCGATATATCTGGGACCAATTCGACGCATATTTCGCCGATGGGCGAGCAGGGTGGCTTACGCGAACAGTCATGGGTTTGCTGCGCCGACCTCTTCAACGATGGGATGTCTCATCAAATGACGGTGTGCATCGGTTTGTTGCCAACTCTGAACATGTGGCACGACGAATACGGTCTTATTGGGGGCGAGACGCAACCGTTCTGTATCCGCCGGTGGACTGGCAGTCGTTCGCCGCGTCCAATCAGG
>JBDTSF010000186.1:0-3546 GCA_039931295.1 Nitrospirota bacterium
AGAGTTCTTTGACCTTCTTGGGACCTTTGATTTCGACGGTTCTGGCTGGATGGCTGAGCTGGACGTGCATGGGAGGATCTTAAGCTTCCATGCGTGCAGGGGGCAAGGGGTGGCACTCGTGAGGGGCGAGGGGTTAGGGGTGAAGTGTTATCAGGAGTGGGCAAGCGAGATTTAGCAACATATCGCCTTACGCCTCACGTTTCACGTCGTATGAGGCCTAGATCGCCGCCTCCCGCAGAAATTTCGCCGATTCTTCCGGCGCCACAGGATTGATGTAGAACCCGGTGCCCCATTCGAAGCCGGCGACTTGCGTGAGCTTGGGAATGATTTCGATGTGCCAATGGTAGAAATCCCCGGTTTTCTCGTGGAGGGGGGAGCTATGGAGGATAAAGTTGTAGGCGGGCTTTGCGAGGACCTTATCCATACGTCGCAGCGCTTCCGAAAGAATCGGCGCAAGGAACTCGAATTGTGTTTTTTGGCCCTCTTCGAAGTAGCCGGCATGGCGTTTAGGGATAATCCACATCTCAAAGGGAAAGCGTGGAGCATAGGGAGTGACGCAGAGGAACTCGGGATTTTCCGCCACGATGCGATCGCCGTCAGAGAGGTCTTGCCTGAGAATATCGCAGTAGATGCAGCGTTCTTTCTGCTCATAATGGGCCCGGCACCCGTCGATTTCCTCCAATACGCTGGTCGGGATGATCGGCAAGGCGATGAGTTGGGAGTGACTGTGTCCCAGTGTGGCGCCGGCTGACGCTCCATGGTTCTTGAAAATCAGAATGTAACGGAACCGCACATCTTTCTTGAGATCGATCATGCGGTCGCGATAGGCCCACAACACGTCCTCAATCCGCTTGGTCGGCATGTCGGCCAGGCTTTCCTTGTGGTTGGGGGTTTCGATGATGACTTCATGGGCCCCGATCCCATTCATGCGATCATAGAGGCCGAGGCCTTGGCGGTCGAGTGTGCCTTCGATCTGAAGCGCGGGGAACTTATTCGGTACGACACGGACGGTCCAGTTCGGGTTATTGGGTTCCACTGGCTGTGGCCGATAGGCCATAATCTCTTTCGGCGTCAGTCGTTCCTGCCCCGGGCAAAATGGGCAGAGCGTTGCGGCCAATGGTCGAGCGGTTTGCACGGGAACGAAGTCGTGAGGTCGAGCGCTACGTTCCGTCGAAATAATGACCCATCGACCGACAATCGGATCACGTCTAAGATCGGGCATTTCCACCTCCAAACTCGTGAAAGGTAAAAGGTAAAACGTAAAACGTCAGATGTGAAATATCAGTCCTTGTCCCAGTGCTGGATCGTTTCACGTCTAACGTTTCACCTTTCACGCGTATAATCAGACTCGCCAAAGTTTTGCTTCGAACTCTGGACCTGGAACAATGAAGATCGCAGGCTTGTGGTGCGGATAACGTGCGATTTCCAAATGATGTTCCAATACCAGAATGGTCAAGTGAACTTCCTGTCCGGCTATGAGCTGTAGCTCCTTGAATGGCACAGCCAGTTCGATAATATTCTGATGACACATCGATTGATAGGAGCCGATCTCTTGCCAGGACCCGCTGGCTCGTTTCTGTGAAAGCACAAACTGGTTTGGTGCTGACGGCTCGAGTGAAAATGATAGGCGATAGAGGTGCTCGGGCGTCTGCATCTGTAGCTCGACCGTAAGCCCTGCCTGGCGTGGCCGTGATTGCTCGTCCGGATCGAGCCGGAGATACAGCTGGTCGAGACTCCAGCCAAACTGAATGTCGGTCCATATCCCTTCAGCCTTCCACATTGCGCCGAGCGGCGGTTGAGTCTTGATCCTGCCTGCTCCGCGCCATTCGAAAAAGTCTGTTACCTGTCCGTCGATGGAGGGGTTCAGCAAGGCGAGCGGCATCGTCACAAGGTCTGCTTCCGGCATGCCACGGAGTTGACAGATCGGTTGATTCAACAGCTCCGGTGGCGTCAGCCCCGCAATCATCCATACGTTTCGAAGGTGAGTTCGAAAGAGCCGATCGAACTCCACTTTGTAATCGGTATCGAAGTCGTCCCCATACCACCAGAACCAATCGCTACCTTCGGCGGCATAGAGTTCGTCCCAGGCGGCTTGTGCGCGGTCCGAGGGGAGTGTGGCTGCAATCTCTGCAAGGCGGGATCGGGTTTGATTCACCAGATCCCACCCTCGATTGTCTTCCTGGTGGCCGATCCAGATCTTATAGTCCTGATTGATCCAGGAACCTGAATGGAGGTGGCTGATCCGGTGTGTGGCGGGCGAGACTTGGAGCGCTTCGGAGATCGTGGAGGTGGTGGCGCGAATGGCATCGCTATCCAGAGCGCCGGTTGAGCAGGCCTTGTAGAGGAGTGAGAGAAACTGTTCGCCTCCCTCGTGGTAGTGCTCCCATGGGTTTTCCCCGTCCAGCACAATCGCGATGGTGACCTGTTCTTGCGGCGTGTCGTAGATGATCTGGCGCAGTCGGCGAAGCACATCTTCGGCCGCCATCTCAGGGGTGGTCTTGTGGTAGACGAACCCAAAGGCATCGGAGATCTCCCGATCGCGAAACAGTATCGTGACGTCTTGGTTTTCCGACCCGACCTGGTACGGCTGATAGAGATCCCGGTGGCGTTCCCAGGGTTGCTGGGCCGCAGCAAGTGAGCGAGCGAGGATGCCTTCGTCGGTTGCCAGCCAGCGCAGTCCGACCTTCGGCAACATCGGAATCAGTTCCGGACAGACGGAGCCTTCCGATGGCCAGAGGCCCACAGGAGCTCGGCCGAATGTGGCGCGGTGAAATTCGACGGCGCGTTGCAGCTGTGTCTCCGCATCCTCCGGCGCATGGAATCGCGAGGGGAGTGGGAGATCCGGTCTGGCGCGGCGGGTAAAGTCGGTATCGATGACGAGCGGCAGGATCGGATGAAAGAAGGGGGTCGTCGTCAGCTCGATTTGCTCCCGCTCCATCAGTCGCCGATAGAGCGGAACAATGTCTTGCACCGCCACGAGTTGAAGGGCCAACACCTCTTGCTTTTCTTCCTCCGTGAAGCCCCGGTTCTTCTTGCGCAACGCAGTCAGGCGTGGATAGCGACTGACGGCGCCGTAGCCGAACCAGGCGAGGTTGTGCCAGGTTTGTAAGTCCAGAAAATCCTGAGTGGAGAATTGCCGCGCAATCCGTTCCAAGTCCTGGCCATAGACGTCGGTCCCGCGCTTCACGAGCAATTCGTGATAGCGAGGGTATGGGCGCACCATCGTCGCCCAATTGGCGGAGAAAAAATGCCGAATGAGAAAGGCCTTCTCTTCCGGGCGAAGGTCTGCCGCCGGACGCTGGGCATATTCTAGAAAGAGGTCACGCACTGCCCCAGATCCGATTTCTTGCAGCTGTCGCAGGAGCGACGGTGTAAAGTTGAAGGTGGCTTTGACTGAGGGAAACTTTTCCAATCCATAGGCCATATCATAATAGGCTTTGGTGGCATGGAGACGCACCCAGGGCATGCTGGCAGACCCTGCGACGGGGTCTGTGTAATACGGTTGATGCATATGCCAGAGAAAACAGATGTGGGCAGTCTTCATGG
>JBDTSF010000187.1:0-1749 GCA_039931295.1 Nitrospirota bacterium
CTTGGTGGGTGGGGCAAGGCTACGATGCACAAGAACGATCAGGTGCTCTACAAGGACTATGATGCTCATTTCATGGTGATGGAACGGTCCCGCGACCCCAAGACCCATGAGGTCCGCTATCCGACCAAGCGAACCCTACCTGGTGGAGAAACTGATCCGGCCGGAATGGAAATCGATCTCTGGGTCAGGTCGAAAGAACAAAACACCAACAACTTTCCCCCCTTTGAGACCTTCGTTCATCTCTGCTGGGAAGAAGTGACCTGGAAGTAACTCCTATGAATCCGTCGGTGCTGATTGTCGTGAGTTTCATCGCCTCCTTTCAGCTGGCCATCGGAGCGGTGGCTGCCCAAGCAGAGACCGGCCCTCCCACATCTGCGTGGAGATTCGATCGTGAGCAGCCAGGCGCCCTACCTAGCGAATTTTTAACTGGAACGCTATATGACGGACGGGCGGCAGGCGATTGGCAGGTTCTCGCGACTGAGCGTGCGAAAAGTCCCCCGCATGTACTTGCCCAACTCATGGCTAAGGGCGCGGAACATACCTACAAGATCACGCTGATCAAAGAGATTGTCGCCTCCGATCTCAATCTTGAAGTCTCATTCGTGCCCGTTCAGGGACGAGCAGACATGGGAGGCGGCCTGATTTGGCGGGCGGCCGATGATCGCAATTACTATCTGGCAAGGGCCAACCCGTTGGAACAAAACATTCGTGTGTATCGGGTCGAGAAAGGCATTCGACACCTGTTAGAAAACTTCGACCAGACTATTGACGTGAGGCAGTGGCACACGCTACGAATTACTCATCAAGGCTGTCGTGCACACATCTTCTATGACGGAAAGCAGGTCTTCGACCTCTGTGAGGAAACGTTCCACGCCGGGATGATTGGGCTATGGACGAAATCCGACGCCGTCACCTACTTCGACGATCTCCAGTTACAACAGTTGAAATGAACGCGCATACGAGAAGGAACCCACTGCGATCTGTGTTCCTGAGAATTTCCGAGCGACGATTCCTTCACGTCACCATCAGATCTTCGATCCTCGGATAGGCTGGACGGCTGCCCTGCTCAATCGGCTCCTAACACTGCTCGTCTATCTCGCCTTGCCAAGATGCCGTGAAGTAAGATGTTCTTACTTCTTTGTTGAGGTGATCCTGCTCGCGAAAAAGACGTCGAAGAACCAGGCGACGCTGTCCCAAAAAGCACCGCAGGACATTCCTGAGACCGACAGCTTCGATATCGGTGCACATGGCGGAGTGCTGATTCTCAGACCAGCCACCGTGGGTAATCCAGGCTCTCGACTCGCAATCGCGCGATGGGACATTAGAGACCCTGGGATTGTGCCGAAAGACTGAGATCGTGCCATCGCATGGGCGAGAAGGCAGCGCCGGTGATCCAAGCCGCTTTTGACACGAACGTCATCATGTCCGCGCTCCTGTTCCCCGGCCCACCGTCGCAATTCGTCTCAGCCTGGCAATCCAGTCCTCTTCGCCTGTCGTCTCTCCCCCTAAGCTGCAGCGACTACCACAAACGACAAGGATTGGATGCGCTGTGCTGCGCCGCTGGCGAGGCTGAGCGTTCGAGAAAGTTGCTGTCCCATTTTCTTTTTCTGGGGTTTCATAAAAGACTCCCGACCCCTTTGTGTTCTGTTCGTGTGAAGTTTTCGGGCATGACTTCACTCACTGTGGCAATTGATGCGAGGGGATACCAACCCAGCGGGCGAGCCTATGGAAGGACGCTTACTCTGGCTT
>JBDTSF010000188.1:0-23497 GCA_039931295.1 Nitrospirota bacterium
CTGCTGACCGTCTGATCCCTAAAAGCCACTTGCGGATAATCCGCATCGCGATGGGAGATGGCATACCGGATGCCGATACCATGACGGTCGAAGATGCGCACCGTGAAGGATCCATCCGCTCGCAGGATATTTTCCCTTGCTTGAGGGTCGGCGGAGAGCAGCCCAGTGACATAATACTCGCGCCCCGTGACATCGAGCATGGCGCGATCGCCAAGAATGAGACGGAGCGAGAGCAGGGCTTGTGGAGTGGCGCCATAATGATAATCCGACTCATCCGCACGTTGGACGCTGCCGGCTGCGCCATAACCGACGCCGCCAAGGGAGGTCCCCTGAAGCGCCACGTCCTGGGAGAGCCAGGTCTGCCAGGTGGTGCCAAGGGAGAGCGCGGTCGTTGAGACGCGAAATATTTGCGGCGCGATATAGTCGTAACTCCCGTACAGACCCCAGACGCCGCGCGTGGAATCACCCGACGCATAGCTGGTACCGATCAGTAGCCCACGTGTCTCGATGCTTTGAATCGTGTTGGCTGTGGTACTGGTAAGATGGACGTCAAAGTAGTCGAACGGCCGTGTGTAGGTATAGCCAGGCTTTCCCGGAAGCCCATAGGTAAACGTGAAGGCCCCGGTGGCTCCCTGCTCTTTGATGGAGGATGAGACGTTCTGGCTACCCGAGGTCAGCGTTCCACCGACTTGAAGTCGCAGGAAAGTCGCTGGATTATGACTCGGATAGACTTCGTCGAATCGGTTGCCGAACGCAAGGCGATTAAAGCCTGTGGGCGGAGAGATGACCGCGGCTGCCAGTTCACGCCAGAATCCCGGTTTGCCATTGTCGCCGCTCTCCAGCAGCAGATTGGCCATGCGGAAGAGCGGCTCGCCCAGAAATGCTCCGCCCGCACTGGTTGTAATCTGGTCATTGATCGAAGGTGCGGTTTTTTCGCCGGCGATTTCCCAGAGAAAACTGCCGGCGCCAGCATACAGAAACGATTCCCAAAAATTGAGACGCGCCGATCGAGCCAAGCCAAAGTAGACTGTACCACCGTAGGGGTGCCCGAACTGATTAATGGAGAACTGGTCCTTGTCAAGGACCCACTTCGAGTCCGTCAAATGCGTGTGAATGGTGTTGCCGGTCGTACGGTATTCAGCCTGGGGCTCGGTGTAATGCCGATCAAACAGGTTCAGCAGAAAGCCGTAGGCGAGGATCTCAACCGCCGGTATGAGATAGCTCCTGCCGGGCCTCATCTCCCAGGACGGAGGCTGTTCCGACCCCTCAGGATCGGGCGGGCCGATGCGAGCAGCTTGCGGGGGTGTTGGAGATGGTAGCGTATTATTCGAGATACGCTCCTGTGCGTAGCCTGCACCCGGAGTCATAAGGGCGAGGACGAGAGCGCCGGTAAGGAACGCCAAAAGAAACGTGCCCGCATGCTGGGGTCTACCCACACCCGACGAGTGGCGGAAATGGCTTTTATGGACCAGGCATGCATCATTTCCTAGATATGTCTGGACAATTAAATAGCAAAGCACGGTGCGAGATGGACTCATATTTGTGCGATTCGGACCTTCAAAAAAGACATCGTAGGCGCTGTCGTTTCTGAGCCCGCCTTGCAGCCTTCACCCTGAGAGGGGCTTCGGGCTATTGGGTGATTCAGACCCCATCCCCGACAGTGCATAGCTGTATCAGGGGTCTGGTGCGTAAACCTTTTCGGATGCTTCTTCAGTTCGCCATTCATGGAATTACTGACGCTTAGGTGCGATGTTGAGCCGGTATGGGGGTGCATTTCAACGGTAACACCTGCATAGGAAATAAACTGGTCAATACTGCACACAGGTTCCTGATTTGGTGGGGCCTCAACTGTGTAGGTGTGTACGCGATTGAGCAAAACTGCACATACGTGTGCATTTGCCGGAGAAACGTCAAAGCCCAAGGAAAAGGCAGACGCCTTTTCTCTCGCGAATTAATGAGTTGCGTGACGGGAGATAGGCGAGGAACAGTTCGGAGACGCTGGGTTCGTCGTGGAGCACAAGGATCATCGCCTGTTTGTCAATGCGGACGAGAGCGGAGTTTCCCACCGCGGTCGCCGTGGCCATACATATCATATCCGGAAAGACACCCTTCCCAGAAAAAGCTACCAGGCTACAGTATCGCGATGACGGCTTCTTTGCCTTGTTCTGAAAGCACGTGAGTGTGACCTGGCAGCCCGAATGTAGCACACAGCATCCGCTGCATCTCCTTGCGAAAGGATTAGTAGATATTTGCTGCTCTCAGCAGCGATTTGCCGGAGCCAACGTGTGCGAGAGAGATCAAGGAAACTGACGATATTGCCTGCGCACCATCGTTGAACTCCTATCAAATGAAGAGCCGACCCTACACTACGTAGCTGCCTGGTAGGTGCGGTCATTTTGAAAGAACGGAGGTGTTTTGTTAATCAGGGGAGAACCTAATGTCTGTGAAGAAAGGCGGGCCTCCGGAGTCCACGGTCTCATCTCACGGCTCCGTTATTTCTTCTGTGGGAGAACGTCAGGTTTATTGTGACTTTTGGCTCTTTCAATCTCGCATTCACCCTTCTCGCAGGTCTTCGCTTTTGCCTCTTGTCTCTCTGCACAAGACTTCTTATCCTCTTGGCTAATGGCATTACCGAGGCATTGCTTCAGCTGGTCCTGAGCCGCCTTGAGACAATCTACGCAGGGGTTTTGTGCGAATACAGGGGCGGCAGCCAATAGAATTGAGAACAGCGCGAATGCGAGTGTGACGTGCATAAGAATACCTCCCGTGATCGATGACGAGGACAGATTCAGAATGTGCCAATGAATTCCGCGCAATAGTTTCTTGGAGGATCGATGAACGTGTCATTCCACCTATCAGCTGCGATCAGCCGAATTGATAGCTGCTTGGATCTCGCCGAGGACGTTCAATTTCTGTGTCATGTCTAGGCCCTGAGATTGGGCAAGATCCTGAGCACAGAACTGCAGTAGGGGAATCAGGCTGCGGCACTCATCCCGCAGATGGCGATCGAAGGTGAAGCGCCGCAGGGATGGCTCGACCATCTTGCTGGCTTCGCGTTCATACAGAGGGTCGGCATGATCGAGCCGGCGCAGCGTCTCGACATTCTCCTCCAACGAGACCTCAAGCTGTTTGATCAGCGCTAGAAGAAAGTCCAACCGCAGGCGACCTTCAGTCCATTGGGTGGCGATGTACCCATCGAGAGATACATCGCGGGCGACCGCCTTGCGGATCGCACCGTTGGTGGCCCGAGTCCATTGTCCCCACCATTCACGAACCATCCCGAACGAATAATAGATTGCAGCGAAGGCGGCGACTGCACCCAACAACAAGAATGACATGAAGCCGATATCCACACTCTGCATACTTACATTGTTCCTGTCTGCTGCAGTTCGCTAATGATTATGCCGACCAAATTCCCATGTACAGATCAATTTCGACGCGACGCTTCATGTGCCGTCCTCCTTCAGTCTCATTGCTCGCGATCGGCCGGATATCCCCCTTCAGCAACGCAGTATCGACGGTGAGTGCCAATCTTCCGAGAAAGGGCGTCAGTGGAGTGGCCACTTTCTTGCCGACCCTGTTGGGAAGAGATGTGGTCGATCACCTTTTTGCCTGTTGTGCAGGGGATGCCTTGTAGGCGACCACCACGACGCCGAGCATGATGAGCACAATGATGAGTGCAATCCCTAGAATCGCTATGGTTTGCATGGTCATATCCTTTTTATGAGATCGTCACAGCCTGCTGCTTCCGAGGGACGCTCGGACCCGGGCACCGGACAGCGATGCCGTGCAAGGGCTCGAAGAGTCGTCATCAGTCGCCCAGCGCATCGTCCGGCTGAGTGACCCGGTCGGAACAGGATGACCAGGACTAGAAGAATGTCGCTCGGTCCCCCGCCGGGGTAATCTCCTCATTGGCGCTGTGCGGCCAGGCGGGCAGTACGCTAACAAGCAACAAGAGCAGCCTGAAAATCTCAAGGGTATTCATCTCGTGGCTCATTTTTGACGCATTCGCCCCGTTGCCCCTCATCTGTCTCCAGGTGCTCCACCCTCAGGCCGTGTTCTCACCGGACAGCCGCTCCCGCTCCTGTGACATAGCAGCACGCCCGGCCTCCACCGCCTCGGTCAAGACTGTCTTTTTCTCCTGGACGAACTCGTGTCCCTTGTCCACGGCATGGTCCATGACGTCTGTGGCCTTATCGGCCAGTTCGTGGACATGTTCTTCGGCTCGCCGCGCATACTCGCGCACCTGCTCCCGTGACTTACGACCTGACTGCGGCGCCAGCAATAGCATCACCGCGGCACCCGCCAATCCTCCGATCACAAAGGCCAATCCTACCGTTCCCAGTGAGCACACTCCGTCATTTCCCATTGATTGCCCCTTCTTCTCGGTGAATGTGTGTTTTAATGACGCCCGTCGTGGCCTTGAATCCCGCCACCATGCTGACCAGCCTGATCACGAACGATCGGCTCGTTCCTGTATCGTTTTTTGGACCCGCTGCACGGTATCGCCCACTGTTCCCGCCGCATGCAGCAGCACTGCCGCATGCTCGACGAGCGGGTCAGATTCTCCGTCGTCGCTTGTATCTCCTTGAGCAACAACGGCAGCTCGGCATTCATGCGGACCAAGAGGTATTCCGATTGTGCCACTGGTTTTCTGATTGGGATCAACAGTGGGGCCAGTGAACCGACCAGTACCGCCAAGGCTACGGCGTCCACACACAGGGCACTCTCGACAATCATAAGGCTCCTTTTCCGCGATCAGGTATCAAGGTCCTCCCCCCGTCTTACCGAAGGACACCGAATGCCCAGAGGACGACGAGCAACGTGAGCGGAACTCCCAGCAGCCAGAGAACGAATGCTTTCCCATAATGGCCTCTCCCTTCCTGCCGGGCTAACGACTCGGATCTTGAGTATGAGCTTGCGGGCCCAGTTCTTTCAGAAGGCTGGCTAGGTCTTCTGCATGCTCTTCTTCTTGCGCAAGGATCCCTTCCAAAACTTTACGCGTGGTGGGGTCATCCGTGCCGACATAGGTGACCATTTCTCGATAGCTGTCGATCGCGATCCGTTCGGCAATCAGGTCTTCCGTGATCATCTCCACCAATGACTTTCCTTCGACATATTCTGAATGGCTCCGACTCAGCATGCCTTCCGGAGACAGATTCGGCTCACCCCCAAGTTGGACAATGCGTTCGGCCAATTGATCGGCATGGACTTGTTCCTCAGCGGCATGCTGAAGAAACTCGCCCTTCACGCTGAGGGAACTGATCCCGGTGGCCATGAAGTAATGGCGTTTATAGCGGAGAACACAAACAATTTCTGTGGCGAGGGCGTCATTCAACAGCCTGATCACCGTTTCTGCTTTGGCCTTGTATCCCGCTGTCATGGCGCCATCTTCAATCCCTTGTCGTGCCCGAGCTCTGAGCGTCTTCACATCGGTCAGACCGATGGCTTCTTTGATGATGCCTTCCTGTCGGGTCGTGCGAGGCGCCGCTGTTCCAGCTTGTGCCGGTATCGATGTCGTTGCTTTCATGATGTCCTCCTGTCGGGGAGTGCCCCAGTTTCTAGTGTGTTGATCGCAGGTCACCCAAGGCTTCCTTGTCATCCTCAGGCTGCTTTCACCAAGGCCGGCGCGCCGAGCTATAACCGCTTCTCCACGGCTTTCCAATCGATGTTGGCGAAGAACGCCTCGATGTAGGACGCCCTCTCTGAAGGCTTGTAATCGAGGAGGTATGCGTGTTCCCACACATCCATCACGAGAGCGGGGATGAAGCCGGCTATATTTCCATTTTCATGCAGACTGATCCAGTGATTCGAGAGTCGGCCACTGTGTGGATTCACATAACAAATGGCCCAGCCCACTCCTCGCATCTTCCCCACGCTGGAAAAGTCCAATTTCCACATGTCATAGGTGCCGAAACTGTCTTCTGCAGCTTTCACAAAAGCAGAGCCTTGATCGGGCTTGTTGGTCTTGCCTTTGGTCAAATTCTCAAAGTAATATTCGTGCAAGACCATCCCGTTGTATTCAAATCCCAGCCGTCTGGTCAGCTCGGAATAGGCCGGCATTTCCTCCTGATCAATCCGTCCATCTTTGAGCATCTCGCCAATCTGGGTCGTGAGCTGGTTCGCGGCCTTCACATATCCCTCATATAGCTTGAGATGCATCTCGACCGTTCGATCAGAGATCCCGACCAGCCCGTGTAAGTCGAACGGTTTGACCCCGTACAAGTCTCCCTTTTTCATATACATCTCCTGTGTGTTCTTGATTGTTCAGAAGGTCCCGTCATGTCTTTCTCTGCTTTCTCTATTGTCACAATGTCACAACATGTCATCGGCTTCTCCCTCCTGACATTAGAGCACGCGTAGAAATGCCACCAGGTCCTGTTTCTCTTCAGTCGTCAACTGGGTTCCTAATACAAGATTGAAGAACTCAACGGTATCCTCTAAGGTCAGCAACCTCCCATCATGCAAGTACGGAGACGAATCCTTGATGCCTCGCAAGGGAAACGTCTTGATGGGGCCATCGGCGCTCGCCATGCGTCCATTGATCATTCGCGGCTTGTAAAACCGCTCTACTTTTAGATTGTGCATGGAATTGTCCGTGTAATAAGGCGCCTGATGGCAGCCAGCGCACGTCGCTTTGCCGAAGAATAGGATCTGCCCTCGCTTCTCAGACGCGGTGGCTTTTTGGGGATTCAATTTCCCATCAATGCCCAGCTTGGCTGCCGGAGGAAAGTCCAGGAGTTCCTGGAACTCAGCCATGAAATGCACCTGGCTAGCCCGCTCAAGCACGTTGACCCCTTTTTTTGCCGCGATCACATGATCGCCGTCGAAGTAGGCGCCGCGCTGCTCAAACTCCGTAAAATCCTCCACGGTCTTCAGCGCTCTCTGTGAGCCGAATAGCCGCTGGATATTCAAGCCTCGCAACGTGGGGGTATCGATTCGATGACGGAACTCCTGCGGGCGGACATCTCCGGCTAGGTGGGTACTGGCGTTCGTGTGGCCATTCGCATGACACTCGAAGCAGGTGACGCCACGGCTTGGGCGCACCGTACGACGGTCTTCCGTCTGGTTGAACTGCTGCTGCGGAAACGTCGTGACCAGCAGTCGCAAGCCTTCGAGCTGTTTCGGATTCAGAATCCCGTTGAAGAGTTCATAATAGTTGTCGATGGTCACCAATTTGCCCTGGGACAGGTCACCGAGATCGGGACGTGTTGTCAGGTAGATGGGAGGAGGAAACTCAGGCAGAAAATGGGTCGGCAGGTCAAAATCCAAGTCGAAGCGAGTCAGATCACGGCCTTCCTGCTTCTGAATCTCCTCGATGTGGAACTTAGGGAACACCATCCCGCCTTCAGGGTGGTTGGGATGCGGAAGAGGAAAAAATCCAGCCGGAAACGAATCTTTTTCCCGGATCTCTTCGGAGCTCATGGCCTGAAGTTTTTCCCATGTCATCCCCTGTGGAAGTGTGACTCGTATCCCTTCCTGAACCGGCTTACCGCCGGACATCGTGATATCTTTGGCCGGGCGGTTTGCGAGGTCGTATCGCTCCTTGAGCAAATCCATCTGCCGCTTCATGACGTCTGGCTTTGCGCCTTTCATGCGAGCGATGACAACGGCAATATCCTCCTTGAGATCGACGGGAGCATAGCTCATCCCCTTCTGCTGTACTTCGTGCCCATTCGGTGTCTGGTCTGTGGCCTTACCCGACACCATCACCGGTGCCGCGATGAGCACGGATCCGACAACCAGCGCGATGCAGAACGTGATCATATGGTGTGTCTTCATGATCTTCTCCTGAACAGGTCATCATCAGTAGACTGGCCGTATTACTGTTTCAGTTCCACAGCCGCATCCTGCGCATCATTGAACGGTGATGGAGCCTTGCGTCTTGGCAAGGCTGCTCTTGGAATCGGAAGAAGGTCGCACCGAATAGTTGACGATCCCGACACGACTGAAGCAGAGGCCTGCCGTTTCATTGCTCGTCAATGTCGTGGAATTGTCCACACCCATACCTAAGGCTTTTGAGAATCCATTCCGGCAGGACACGTTGTGTTCCAGCGGTCCATCGATAGTGATGATGATGGGCTCCTCACGCTGATTAATCCATCGCACCTCGTCCCCGGCGCGCACCGTCAAGGCATCAGGCGTAAGGGTGTCGTTGACGACGATATTTTTAACCATCCCTGTCTTGGTCCCCGCGTCCATTTGTGAACGGGTGTTCGAAGCTGTTGGGGAGCTGGAACAAGCGGCCAACGATAAGACGGTCATTGCCACTATCGAATACAGAATCGTTTTCATGGGTTCCTCCTTTATACGAATGATCCGAGACATCTATTCACTTCACGTCAACGGTCTTTTTCTTCGCAACTTCGGCCTGAGAATTCTGATGCCACTGGTCCGCCCACTTGATGAGTTCATCCTTTTTGTCGCCATACCGTTCCTGGGTTTTGGCGGAAAATTGTTCCAAGCCCCCGTCACTCTGGACTATGTGATCGTCCCTAAACTTGCCCCATTGCTGGTACAGCTCAACTTTCAACTGCATCCATTTCCCCTTAAGTTGATCCGCATTCATGGTTCCTCCTCCTGCGTGAGCCGTCGCTGCCTCCGTGTTCCTATCAATCTGGCCTGCCCTCGCCACTTTCCCCATTGACCATTATGACTAGAAGACCAGCAACGGACTGGTCACAATTGCTCAGGTTGGGAGAATTAATCCGGTCGCAGCTTGGCGCCGCCTGTTCAATTGTGCGATTGGAATAAAATTCTAGGCAGCACGTCAGCCGAGCCCTGCGTGGTATATCGATCGGGTATTTGAAACATCTTCACAATCGACAGGTGTTTCCTCGCATATTAAACGACGCACCCCTGACTCGTCTTGGGTGGGCACTCCCAAATATTTGAAAGCAATAGATACTTCTGTTTTTCTTTGATAGGGTATGCCAGTAATGGATCTAAAGATTCATACAGCGCCTCTCACAAAACCTATTTTTCCAAAGCCTAAGGCTCTCCAACGCGGCACCAGTGCTCTCCTAGCCTCAGTGACTCGCTTGCTGGCACTCCTACTGCTGGTCTCAACCCCCGATATGGCGCTTGCGTTGACCCATGGCGATCTCTATCGTCAGGCCAAGGCGGCGACCGTGCTGATCGTTGGTATTAACGAGGAATCCCATGCCCTCTCGTTCGGCAGTGGTGTGTTTATTTCAGGTCAGGGTCTGGTTCTGACCAATGCCCACGTGGTGGAAGATTCCACCCGACTCTTTGTCTATATCCGCAATCAAGCCGTGGACAGTGATGTGAAAGTACTCGCGATCGACTCCGATTTCGATCTCGCCGCGCTCCGCGTCCAAACGGACCGTCCGGTTCCGTTTCTTCCATTGGCGGCGGACGTTCCGGACGAAGGCACACCGACGATCGCGGTCGGATATCCGCGTGTATCAGATGTCTTACAAATGGGGTTGACGCTGCATGCGTCGGTCATTCCGATGACGATTACCGGTGCGGCCATGGGACGGTCCAGAACGGCTGGACTGCCGATTCCCTTTGTGCAAACCGTGGGAATGCTAAACGCAGGGAGTAGCGGAGGGCCACTGGTGCATAGCGAGACTGGTGAGATCGCCGGCCTGGTCGTACATACCGTACCCTATTTGGAGCAGGTCAAAAATGCCGGAGGGGAACGGCTGGGTGCGGTGATGATGCGTGCCGGCCTCAGCTATTCCATCCCTGCGTCTCGGGTGCGCGACTGGTTACAGCAGAACCGCATCCCCTTTCCGGCGAACCAAACGCGAGAGGTTCCACGCACCCCGCTGGAGAAAGAGCTCCCAATTCGTGCCTTCCTCACCACTGCGCATCTCCTTCATCTGATGGCGGCGGTTGTGCACCAGGATCGCGATCTCTTGGGTCTCGCCATTCAACATTATGAATCGGCCCTGCAACTCGAACCGGCACGGCCTGACGTGTTACGGAATCTCGGCCTCGCATTTGCGGCGACGGGACAGACGGACCGGGCGCAAGTAACGTACGAGCGAGCCTTCGCCCAAACACCCAGCGATCCTGTGCTCTTAAGGAATATGGGCGAACTCAGGTCTCACATGCGAGACACCCAGGGCGCGGCGGAATTGTATCGAGCGGCCATTCGACAAGACGCCTGCTTGGTGAGCGCGTCCTTCGGGTTGAGCACGGTTCTACAGGCACAAGGTCAAGTGGATGAAGCGAAGCAGGTCCTGAGGCGTGCAGCGGCCTGTCCGTCGTCTTCCTCCTACGCGGCCTATCACGTGGGCCTGATGTTGGAGCAACAGGGGCTCGGACACGATGCGCTGCAGGTGTGGCAAGATGTTCTTGAGCAAGCGCATAGTACCTCTGTCAACGAGCGGCCCATTCTCAATAAGATTCGGCAGCGAATCGCCCAACTTCGTGCCCAACTCAAGCCGCAGGACCGAGAGGTCGTTCTGGCGCCGGTCTCCCCAAACGCACAATCCTCCGCTCCCAAAGGCTCCGACTAAATTCGATCGCACCTTCTCGTCTCGTTACAGGCCACGCGAGCGGGGGCACCCCTACAAGTAGAAATTTCTGCGGTTTGTTCAATATTGCTCAGCTTCCACGACTCTGGAGCGCGTATCGTAGGAGACATGTGCGGTGTACATCTAACCGAGGAGGCTCCCATGGTATCTATGCAAAAAGTCGTCGGTGTCCTGTCGTGTGGTTTCTTACTGTGCCTGGGTTTGTCGACTGTCGCGTTGTCTGCAGACAAGCTCAACACTGGTCAATCGGGGGGAAAGATATTTACCGTGGATGATAAAGAAAGGTTTGTACCCGGTAAGGAGGTCAAGGGCGAAATAGTGAAGGTCGATGGTGAAAACTATGTCGTCCGAGAAGCATCTGGGGCTGAGGTGCGCATGCATGTTGATTCCAGTACTGAAAAGAGATCAAGCTTAATTCCTAAAGTGGGAGAACATGTTCTTGCGAAAGTGGATGCGAAGGGGCACGCAGTTTCGTTTTTTACGGACGCACCCATCTCCCGCTGATGCTCCAGAAAGTAGAGCGCTTGATGCGGTGGTAGTAAGTGATGCCCTAGTGAGAGTCGGCAGAATGGTTCTGCCTTAGACACCTGCCGACTCCGACTAGCCCGCATGATTCATGAGCGCCTCTGCTGCAAGCGGGTTCTTCGCCAGTCCCTCAAAGTACTCGTTCAAGTACGGTTCAGTTCTTCACGGCTACACGCGCCCGTCTCGCCATGCGACTATACGCTTTCACGACGAACTGTCATAAAGAGTGCGGGCTGATCGACTGTTAAAAAAGGTCTCAGACTTTGTTCTCGGTCGTTGCCCACCTCACGAGCCTCTGAAGAGAAGCCCTCAATATAACCCTTCTTCTCATTACTGCCGCCGAACATGTATAGTGGGCCAGCGCTTCGCGGCCTAGCGCTCTAGCCCAGGCAGGACCAACTCTTGTATAAGAATTTTAATGCAGGCGGCGATCGGAATGGGGAGCAACAAACCATAGAAGCCGCCGACAGCCCCGCCGATGAACACGATGATCAACACCGTGATCGCGCTCATCTCCAACGATCGGCTCTGCACTAAGGGTGTGAGAACCCAACTCTCTACAAACTGCACCATTAGATAGACCAGGCTCGGCCACACGACGACCGGCAGCCATTCAAACGCGCCGTATCTCCCGTGATTACATCCAAATACTTGAGGAGTACCGCAAGCGGCCACCCTATCAACGGTCCAAACCACGCGATAAAGCCCGCCACGACGATAAAGATCGCGTTCACCAAGACGGACGTGCTCACAATCCGTGAAGCTCGCCAGCGCATTTGGCTTGCCGTGATCACCGGATTGAACACATACGTCAATCCCAACCCGATCAAGACCGGCGTGAACACGCCCCCCAGAACATATCCGAACCACAAGAGGAACAGCAGGGTCCCCACGACCAAAAAATCGACAACGGGGACGATCTCAAGAAATGACGATCGACGGGTGATGAACGGGGATCGGCGTCCAGATTGACACTGACGACTTTATGTATGTCTTCAGTACTGCGCATTCGGGCTATGGCATTCAGGTCTTTCGACGAACCAAGGACCAACCGGACGTGTCAGTCTAATTGCCATCTTCTTGGTGATCTGGTCAAAATTGCTCAGCGAGCAAGAGTCTGGAGAGAGTATCGTTACAGGTGTGCATGTTGTCCATCTAACCGAGGAGGCTCCCCATGGTATCTATTCCAAAAGTTGTCGGTGTCCTATCGTGTGGTTTCTTGCTATGCCTTGGCCTGTCCAATGCGGTGCAGGCGGAGCATGCGCCTGGGGCTTCAGATGTTATGAAAACTGACTCCGTGACTGATAAGCAAGGTTTTCAATCTGATGATGATAAGCAAAAGAACGTGGACAATGAGAAGGGAAGTAACCGTCCAGACGGCGCCAAGACGATCAAGGGCGAACTGACCCGCGTCGAAGACGGCAACTATTTCGTCAAGGTGAAGGACGGCAAGGAAGTACGTTTGCACACAGATAAAACGACCGAGATGATGGGAGAAATCAAGAAGGGTGATCGTATTGAGGCGAAGGTGAATGATCAGAATCACGCACTGTCGATCCGCTCGGCAAAATGAAGACCGGAATGCCGATCACGGCAATGAAGCTGGCCGTATGACCGTCTCCGTCTCGAACATGCATACCTACCCGCGACAGTAGTTACTGTCTCAGCGAACTCCTGCAGGTCGCTACATCATTAGTGTAGCGACCTGCCGGCTCTTTGAGCATTGCCGCGGGAACGAGAACGGCTGCTCCTGATTGCGTATGATCGATCGTCTTGGCAGGAAGTGAGAGATAGGTCATTTTTCCTTTCCTTTTCGCCGCCAGATCATGCACAACTCTACCGGAATGTATTCATTTCTTAGGCAGATGAAACAGGTTGCAGCCTTGACAATGCCTTTTCTTCGAATTATCGCCTTTGCGGTCTGCTTTCGTCTCGTGGTCAAGGAGGGATGATTCTTTTCGATTGACCCTTCAAGTCGAGTGGCATCGTGCGACTGCTTTGAAGCATGATTGGAATTAAGAGCATCGTGGTGTGTGGCTATCCCCAAAGATTTATACACGCTGCAATGACCTTCTGGTCAGACCACCGGTGACCAGCGTCCCAACGAGGATACTCGACATCAATCGCTCCGTGTCCCTGATATTTCTCGTAACGCGATTCTTCCGGCTCGCCTTCTCATGGCGCTCTCTTCCCTCGGTCTCTTGTGTATTCTTCTGCTCTGAGATTGCGGCCATTGTGCACCATCCTTTAGTTGAGTCGGCAAGAGAGTATTAATTTATCAAGTGCAGCAGTGGAGGAGACCTAGAAGAACCCCTAGTCATAATTCTTCATGATGGCGGGTCCCACCTGAGCCCAGGTCTCATGCAGAGGATTGAACATAGTAGGCTAGGGAAACTTCTAGTTACCTCCGCCTTCGGAAGATATTTATAGTTGGTCCGTTACCTCTGAATCACATTTCAGGGTCGAGAACTGTTTCGACTTCATCGATCAGAAGATGAGGTGATAGGCAGAAAGGAGTACCGTATGGCTAGGGTTGACAAGCGTGCACAGCGATCGGTCAAGCAAGCGATGCATAAACTCAAGGAAGGGAGTTTAAAGGGCGGGAAGAACGGCAAACCTGTCAAAAGTAGAAAGCAAGCCATCGCCATTGGACTTTCAAAGGCTAGGGCCAAAGGGGCAAAAGTGCCAGCCAAATAAAATTGCAACCGTTGTTCCCCGGCTGTGATTTTACATGGTACGGGTTAACTCGAGGCCGTACTCAGATTTCTGGGAGGTCACTTTTATGGAAATGCAAGAGTTCAGAAAGAAACTCGGTCATTTAGTGGCACTCGGAGCCCTCGTCGTATTTCTTTTAACCGTGTTCGGTCTCCCGGCTCAAGCACGGGATAAGAGTGGGGTCTTAAAAGCCAGCGAACTCATTGGAATGAGCGTTCAAGGCACTGACGGAAAAAAATTAGGAGACATTAAAGATTTAGTCATTGATCCTGAGGAAGGTGGTGTCGAGTATGCCGTGCTCGAATTCGGAGGATTTGCCGGTATTGGAGACAAGTACTTTGCCGTACCGTGGGAAGCCTTGCAGCTGGATCAAACGAATAAAAAGCTCTTGCTGGATGTACACAAAAAACAACTAAAAGATGCGCCGGGCTTTGACAAGAATAACTGGCCGGATCTGAGTCTTGACCAGGTACTCATTTATGAGTTTTACGAGGTTCCCCAATCTGATCGAGACCATAGTGCGCGAACAAACCGATAGTAAAGATGGGCGTTACGTTCGTCGGACCTCCCTCTCGAGTACGTCGCATGGTTTCATTAGAGTTGATTACAACGATGATATTTGATCGTTAATGTGATTGTTCGTGATGGACTTGTCGAACAATATACAGGTGTAGCGCGCTATTGCTTGCTGGTTTAGTAAGAGGAAGTATGGAATATCCATTGGCAATTGCCATCATTGTGGGAACATTCGCCGGACTGATGGCATGGGATGATCCTTGCCAGGCGCAAACGATTACGGTCCAAGACGGGACACAAAATCAAGTCCCTCAGAACCCACAGGCTGGACAGGTACAACCACCTTTACCTACTCTCGGGGTTCCTGGTTCCATAATAACACCTACGACAACCCCAGGCCTGAAGGGCAGACCCGTTATCTCACGTGCACGTATACCGATGGGCATAGCCGGTAGAGGGCTCCCGGGTATGTCGGGAGGCCCCCCCATAAAAAGCCCAATGGGCGCTCAAGACCCTTCAGCCAGTTATATGCGGCCTCCCGTGATCGGCCCTTTGTTTTGCGACCCGTCGATTAATATTACCTGCTAGTAAATTTCTGAGCTACTCTCGAATTCGCCGTGGGTTTCTTTGTCCGCCCTCGCCTTCTCTAGAGCTATTACCTGTGTTTTCGTCAGCATCCGGCCCTCTGGCGTGATCATTAATTCTAACGCTTTCAGCCGTCCCGCAAGGTCTCTCGATCATGTCGCAACCAGGGCGACAGGTGTGGTGTCAGTGATTCATAAGAATCAAGACGGCAATTTGTCGACCTCCGGCGGTGTCGACCGTAGGATTACCATAGAACGACCTTTGATCTCATACTCTTCTCCACCTTTTCGTTTGATGGAGTCCGCTTCAGGATCCCCTGTGTCAATCAATCGCTCCCATTCCTGACCTTTTCCGATGGATGGGACCTTGAAGGGTATTGTCTCATGATGGGCATTGATCAATAGCACGATCGAGTCTCCTGTAATCGGTTCGCTCCGTTCGTTGACATCGCCGATGAGATCGCCGGGAAACCGAACCCCAAGGCACTGCGTGTACCCTGCATTCCAGGCTTCGTCGGACATTTCCTCACCCGAAGGTTGAAACCAGGAAATGTCCGGCACATCAGCCCCATCGATTTTCCGACCCTCAAAAAATTTCCTTCGCTGAAATACCGGCTGGGTGTGTCGAATTTTGATGATCGATTGAACGAAACGAAGAAACGCTCGTTGTTCGTCTGAAATATTCCAATTCAACCAGGTGGTGCCATTGTCCTGACAGTAGGCATTGTTAGTGCCATGCTGGGTATGACCGATTTCGTCGCCGGCTAGGATCATCGGCACGCCGGCGGACAGAAGCAGGGTCGCCATGAGGTTTCGCCTCTGTTGTGCTCGTAGCCCGTTGATCGTTGAATCGTCGGTCGGCCCTTCGGCACCGCAATTCCAGCTATTATTGTCGTTGGCGCCATCCTGATTGTCCTCGGCATTGGCCTCGTTGTGCTTGTCGTTATAACTCACCAGATCCTGGAGCGTAAATCCATCATGACAGGTCACAAAGTTGATACTTGCATAGGGCTTCCGTCCATCGCCCTTGTATAAATCGCTGCTGCCGCTGAGACGAGTGGCGAATTCCGAGAGAAGTCCCTCATCGCCTTTCCAGAACCGGCGGACGTTATCCCGATAGATCCCGTTCCACTCACTCCACAATACGGGAAAATTTCCGACCTGATACCCTCCCTCTCCCACATCCCACGGTTCGGCAATCAATTTGACCTGGCAGAGAATGGGATCTTGATGAATGATGTCAAAGAACGCGCCAAGCCGATCGACCTCGTAGAGTTCTCTGGCCAAAGTACTTGCCAAGTCGAAACGGAACCCATCGACATGCATGTCCGTCACCCAGTAGCGAAGGCTATCCATGATGAGTTGAAGAGAACGGGGATGTCGAACGTTGAGAGAATTGCCCGTGCCGGTAAAATCCCTGTAATAGCGACGATCCGTTTCTGAAAGCTTGTAATAGGCGCTGTTATCGATGCCCCGCATAGAGAGGGTCGGGCCTAGGTGGTTCCCCTCTGCGGTATGGTTGTATACGACATCAAGAATGACTTCGATCCCGGCCTGATGTAAGCTCGCGACCATCATTTTGAACTGTTGAACGGCGTCTTGCTGAATATGTTTGGCAGCGTAACGGCGCGCCGGGGCAAAATATCCCAGGGTGTTATAGCCCCAGTAATTCGTCAGCCCCCGCTCGAGCAGATGACGGTCATTGAGGAAATAGTGCACCGGTTCCAGTTCGACCGCAGTGACCCCGAGATCGGTCAGGTGTTTGATGACCGTTTCAGAAGCCAGGCCCGCATAGGTTCCTTGCAGTCGCTCCGGCAACGCTGGGTGTAATTGCGTAAAGCCTTTGACATGCAGCTCATACACAATGGTTTTATGCCACGGTGTGTGGAGTGGTCGATCATTCCCCCAGGTAAACGCTGGATCAATCACAATCGCGAGCGGCGCGTATGCCGCGCTATCCCGGTCGTCGAATGAGAGATCTCCTTCCGGGTCACCCACCCGGTAGCCAAAGACCGCATCATGCCATTTCACATCGCGCCCAATGCCTTTCGCATAAGGATCCAACAGCACTTTATTGGGGTTGAAACGAAGTCCTTGCTGAGGATCATAGGGGCCATGAACCCTATAGCCGTATTGCTGGCCTGGCAACACCTCCGGTAAGTAGATATGCCAGACATGGTCCGAATATTCGGTGATGGGGATACGTTCCGTTTCCTTCTCGTTGTCCGGGGAATCGAACAAACAGAGATCTACGCCCGTGGCGTGCTCGGAAAAGAGGGCAAAGTTCACCCCTTTGCCATCCCATGTGGCGCCAAGAGGATATGAATAGCCACGCCATTGTGTGATCGAACGCGCTACTTCATCCATGATTTGAATCCTTCCAATCTTTGCAAACTCGGTTTAATGATATGAATCTACACGAAAGTTTTACTCGCCGCATGTGCCGCTCGCGGCTTAGGCCAAATAGCCGGCATAATTCATGTCGGTGCATCGCGGAATCGACTGGGAAGCATGTTCATCGTGAAGCATGAAGTGGAAGATGTATCAAGCATTGCCGGTCTGGTAAATTCCGAACAATCATCAGAGCAACGGATTCAGGGATCCTTTCATGAACAATGTTTCACGCGACTGTTGTACAGCATCTCATACTAGAACGTCGATAATTTTGAAGCGATTGAGGCGGGACAGTGGGCGGAGAACTCGCTGCCCACAGTTACTATAAATGACATAAAAAGGATACAATTACCGAACGCCGCCGCCTGTTCCGGTACCGCTCGTTCCAGAGCCGCCGCTCATATTGCCGAAGCTAGATGGCATGGAGTCGGACCCCCTACTCAATAGCGCAATGTTTTCCCCTACCTCCATTGCTTGAGCAACTTCACGATACTGCATGTCCCGGACAGTCCATACCAGGAATAACCCCAGTATTATTTTAAGCCCACCTTTGGGATGCTTAGGCCTTGCGCGCGGTGTGTCTATCGATGGCCAGTTACGACCGCATGAGTGATGTCGGGCAGGCTCTCTATTTCGATCACATTCGCACTGCAGGAGAGGGCGGATCAGACGCTCTGACGTGGCCTCGCGAAATCTCAGAGAGGTAATTGCAAACTGTTTCAAGTCTGCCTCAGTTACCTCGCGGTCCCGCGCGCCTGTCACGCATAGCGACCGCGCGATTCTCTTTGAAACCATAAAAATAAATATGGGTTGGTGTCAGTTGGAAACTAGGTAATTTCCCAGTGCCGACGGCTCTCCGGGAGTGTACAGTGATGCGTAAGCGTGACATCATTTCGATCACTTCTTCATGAGTGTATTCAGACACTCTCTTCTAACAAATATGGAGGTAGCATATGAATGGCAAGATTATCCCGTTGATTTTGGCGATCGCCTTTGTTTCATCTTTCAATAATTCCTTATTAGCAGCTGATGGCACCGCCAAAGGTGAGATATCAGACGAAAAGGGCCAGCAAGGCCTTGGATTAGGATCAGAGAGTCATTCTTCAAACGTCATTATGGGGGGACCGGATATTGTGGTGGGAGAAATTACCAAAATTGAAGGGGAGCGGTATTCTGTCAAAAGGGATCGTGGTCAGGAAATCAGTCTCAGGGTGACGAAAGATACAAATAAAGTGTGTGGAGAAGGCCAAGGCGCAAGGCTCTCGACAGGACAAGAAGGTGCGAAAGAGCATCAAGAAATACCTCCGACTCCTTTTATGGAAAAGCAAGCAGGCAAGGGAGGAAAGGTCTTGTCTGAGCAAGAAATGATTCAACAGCTACATGAAGGGAGCACTCAGAAGAAAGTCGGTGCATTATCCAAGGACCCCAGCGAGTTGAAAGATGTGGTCGGTACCACAGACGTGAAAGCAAAAGAGGATGTCGCAAGAGGGTCTGCTTTTGTGGTCGGCGGAGGGGACTGTCATTTTAAGAAGGGCGATCAGGTTCGTATCGAGGCCTCGGATATGGGGACCGCCACCACGATCAAACAATTGCAGAGTCCTAGGAATAAGTAATAGGCGATCAGCAGATCGCAGTAGTACTTCAAATTTATCATTCCTCTGCATGTGGGAAACAGGGGGATTATCTGGTATTCGCATGAAGGTGGTGGCGATAGGTTGATTATTATCGATGCGGCGAAACAAACAAAATGGAAGGGAGAAAGCCGAAATGATCCAGTTCATGAAGTGTACAGGGCGATTCATGTGCGCCGTCTGTCTGATGGGACTTGTCATCGTTATCCCCATTGGCGAGTTAGGTGCGGAAGAACCACAAGTGGGGGCGTGGTCTGCGGGAGCTGCAATTGGGTTTTTAGGAAATACACCTGATGGGACGGCGTTTGCAACTAATATTTATGCGGATTACTTTACGAACAAGCAATTTTCAGTAGGCCCTCTCGCACAATTAGCCATAACAGGAGATTTATTTCAGATTGGCTTCTCGGGGCAAGGGAAATATTGGCTTGACCTGGCCGGCTTGGATACGCGATTGAGGGCGAACCTCCAGGGAGGCGTTGGTTTCGTACATGCCAACTACCTTACCTCCGATACCTCATTTTTGATTCCCCTTGGGGTGGGTTTAGACTATGTTTTGACTCAACAAGTGAGTCTGACCTCCACGTTTCTGCTTAATTTAACGGATTTAGACACGGGCAGCGGGAACGACACACATGTAATGCCAGGGTTGACATTCGGAATACGATACTAGTTTCTGTCGACCTTTACTTGAGCCATAAAGTAACTGCCGCGAGCTGGACGAACGACATACAGAAGAGCGCTGTTTTGTCGTACCGAGTCGCCACCTGACGGAAATGCTTGAAGTACCCTAACCATCCGTTCCAACAGATTGCGCTCCTTGTACAGCGCGTTGTTGTAGTTGCGGAGGATGGTCCGGTTCGATCTCATTGGGATCACCGCTAAGGCCCGGTCTGTTGAATCCATGTGACCAGCACATCCGCAACATTCCCCCTTGTCGGCAAGCACGGCGTGGGCATGGAACCCATCTAGCAGCGCCTGGGCTTGTGTACAGTCATGCCGTTCGTCCCCCGTCACGATGAACCGGAGCGGATTGCAGAACGCATTCGCACGCCGCATACAGTTTCGTAGTAATACCCGCCCCGGTAACGCCCTAAGGCCTGCGTCTGCTGCCCCCTTTGCGCAAGCGGCGTGTTGATGGGCACGAATGATGGTGGCATCGATTATCAGCCATTCCGTATCGGCATGGAGCGCCAAGGGGCCCCGGTGCGACCAATACCACATTACGGCCTCGAAAAAGCGCCCATGATCGCCCGTGCGGCCCACATCGCCGGTATTTGCCGGGAAGCGAATCGTTGATCCGCTCCCACTGATCCTCTCGCAATACTTCGGATAGTCCAGGTGAACCTTTTTGGTGGGGAGATTCTCGCGGCATTTTCGCAAATGTCGACAGAGCTTAGAGCATTTTGATGTAAGTACAGACAATCTTTATGCATTCTCCCATTGGACTCTTGACTCTCGATGGAGGAGAAGGAGCGGACGCCTGTTTTCAGGATCTACGAGGCTGGGTGTTGCGCGCGTTGGGGCGGGGGGACGGCCTGACGGCCACACCAGCTGGACTTGAGTCAGGGTGAGTTGCTGTCGACTCTGCTTGAACTCGGGAGACTTCATACGGGAACAATATTTATATAAATGAAAGAAACCGTCAACGGTGAGGAATGAGAGGGAATTGACCGGGGCTACCGATATCAATAGTCTTGTGGAGGGGAGAACGACAGCCTGATGAACTTCTAGAGAGAGGACAAGCTATGGGACGAAATAGATGGTGTGTGGGTTTGCTCTCATCATTGCTTATAACTGCCGGTTGTGTGTCCACCTTGCCGCCCTCTGTCAGCACGTATTCATTCGATCGCCGGTGCCTCTCCGGCGCCTCCGATGTGCGCAGTATCCCTGTAAGCCAGAACGAACGGCGGCAGGAGTTGAACGACACCGTCGAGAAAGACGCGGCGGTCCAGCTCTATTCACCGACTGGGGTGCATATCGCCGATGTCACCGGTCTTCTACCGCTGCTGAACCGGATGGCGAGACTGGAGTTGCAGCCGGCGGCATTGTCCGACATCGAGCGTGTCCGCCGTAAGCTTGTGACAAGATTGCAGTTGGCGACGCTGGAAGTCTCTGGTCTCGTCGCCGAAATCGAATGCGAGGTGCAGCGAACCGATCAGGTCCAGGATCACCTGAGGGACATTCAACTCACCCGTACGACCTCACAAACCATTCTCGGTGTCATTTTCGGCGGGTTGGCGAATATTTTGTCCGGGGGCATAGGTATGGCGACAGGGGCGGGAGATGCGGGCAACATCGTATCGGTGACCGGCGGCGCATTGGAAGTGTTGTTCGGTTCGTCTGCGAACTTCACTAAGGTCCGCCAAGAATTCAATCATCCCCGCAATCATCTGAAGGTTGTTTGGGAGGGGTCGGCTGAATCGGAACTCATTTCCAAAAGGGCCTGGCGATTTCTTTCGGAACCTGGGATGCGGGACCTCGAAGGGCACAGTTTGAGAGACGTCATGCTGCAGACCTGGCAGGAAGAGGGGAAGCTCGGAGAGTCCGGGTCAATTCGTGAGAAAGATCGGAAAGCACTGCTGTTCGGTTCGGGAGGCGTCTACGACAGTGAACAACTGCACGTCCGCGAAGCCATGCTTCAACAGCTCGAATCGAGCGTTCAGCTCATGCATCAGGAACTGGAGACGCTCCTTCGTGAGGTCCTCATACGGCAGGCCGAGGAGGAGGAAACGTAAACGGACATTCCTCTCGTTCTTCGCCCGATACAGAAGTTGATGGACGTGCTGGAGCGGGTCGGCGTACTGAACAAGCTGGAATATTCAGGCAGACTTCGACAGTCATCGGCTGGCGACTCGCCATGTGTATCCTCTCCCATCTGCGCGACTGGGTATCCAATTCTTACTAACTCTGCGCAGGCATCGCAAAGCGGCCCAGCGATTCGTGACCCACCGTCATGAATAATGCGGTTTAGGGTCTTGCCTAGTATCTTTGTCGTCTCATTTTGATACTGTTCGATAATGGCGGCAGGATAAGGAGAAAAATGTGTTTCGCACTCTATACGAAGGTCTGGTGGGAAGCCTAGCCGAGCTCCTGAAAACACCGCACGAGAAGAATTTGTCACTCGGACGGATGTGTCAGGCGCCGTGGAAAACTCTCAGACCAGCACATGGCAAACTGTCTTCAACCTGGTTAAAAACGCCTTCTTCAAGTCGATCCTTCCCGGCTTTGATAAAGAGCTCGCCTCTCATCAGTCATCATGAGCACAACTCTCAACGAAGGAATTTCTGGAGTTGGACGGTGTACTTCTTTTGTTCATGGGCAGTCGATCTTGACTTGAACGACAGTGATTCGGGCACGTACTCAGATGAGCACGACGTGTTCCTGATGTTTGCCCGAACACCCTAACGATTCGCGGATTCGTCTCGCACCCTGGTTGAAAGGACTCGCAACCTGTAAGAAGGAGCAGAAATTCATGGAGTATGTCGGAATTCTCGATGTTCCTCCGCTGAGGTTCGTCCTTCTTTCTATTGTTCAAACGTTCACGCTCTTTGTCGCAGTCCTGCTTGGCCTCAAGGTTGTCGGTCGGCGTGTGTTCGGAGAGAAAGGCCCACAGGATCTCGTGATTCTCGTCCTCATCGCAGAAGCTGCGAGTTCGGGGCTGAACCATCAGGGGGCAGGCTATTGGGGAAGCGCCGCAAGTGTGATGACCATCCTCCTGTTGGGCTGGCTCTCCGAAAAGACGAAAGTCATCCGGCAGTTTATCGAAGGCCGCCCGGTCTTTCTTTACGACGCGGAGCCCTTGACAGGACCCTTATGGAGGAGCATATGGTCGATGAAACAGACCTGGACTCTGCTGCAAGGGAATACGGTCTTGCTTCCTATCATGACTTCACCACTATTGTACTTGAGGGAGATGGAGCCGTAACCGGAGTAGTGGGCCCGCACGCCCTCACGATGCGGGGAAAATAGTGCTACTGGTCAGCTTGTTTGGAAATTCTCCTGACAGCCGCGCGGATTGATATTTCTTGGCCACATACTGGCCGGGAGCGGCGAGTGATCCCTGCTCTTTTATTCGGTGGTGGTCTGGGATAATCCGGCGCCCTCATTGAAATACGGGAGGGACGAGTGACGGGCTCGCGAGCCCAGTACTGCCCACATAAACCAGCAACGCTCACACTAGGGATGTTCATAGGTACAAAAAATACTTAGAAACCGTATGCTTGCACTCGTAACTCAGTCAGATGCGTGTCAAGGAGCCCCCCCATTCCATGTTCAGCCAAACGGCACGTCAAATACTGATGCAGGAAGTGAATGTGGAGGGACCTTCAAACCAGATGGCGCTTGAGGTGTGCGCGGTCTATGAGATGATCTTGGTTCACCTGGGCTTCATCTTGGGTGAAGAGGGCGGGTTGGCGCTCTTTCGAAATAGTCTTCGACGAACACAATCGGCATTCCCCTTCTATGCAGAGGTCGTCGCCGTGGAGCGGCAGACCCTCCTGGCTGCCCTGAAGGCATGTTTGCAAAAACAGATCCCTGCATGCATTCTGGAAGCCTCGATCGCTCTGCTAGAGCAGTTTTGATTTAAGTGTATACATTCTGTAGAATGCACTCCATTGTG
>JBDTSF010000189.1:0-4413 GCA_039931295.1 Nitrospirota bacterium
TTTCCGCAGCGCCTGAGCATTCGGCTGATGGTCTTTCTCTTCGATTGAGTCTAGAATTGAGTCTAGAGATGACCCATGATTCGAGAGACGATTATTAACCTTGGTAACACAACTATATGACTATTGTCCTCGCTGACGCAGATGCCTACTTTCGAGAAAGACTGAAGAAGCGACTTGAAAAAATAACCGGCTTGCATGTCGTGGGCGAATCGTCCGGCTCAGAAGAAACCACCGCCATGATTCTGAATCGCAAACCGGACATTGCTATTATGAACGCGTCTCTTCAAGATGGCCTAGGCATCGAGGTGCTTCGACACATCAAACGATTGATGATCCCGCCGATCATCATTATCGTCACGGATGACCCTTCGCGCGAGGACCAGGCGGCCTGCTCTCTCGCGGGAGCCAATTTCTATCTCGAGAAGGCCTCGGAGGGTCAAAAGATCATCCAAGCGCTTCATCTTCTGTGTGCCCCGCCCAGCCAGGTCGAATCGGCGGCACCATCCGTTGCTACGCTGGCTGATTGATCAACGTTGCTCCACGGTTGCCGTGGCTTCGCTTATGACCTCAGCACTGTCGTTGGAATTGACAGCTCCCTTCCTCGCCCACTAGGATAGCCCCCCGTGAGTCATTCCGATTCTTCAGAACCCACTGCAGTAAAGCACCCGCACGCTCCCATCAACCGCGTCGAGCACCTGTTTGAAACAGCCGTCTTTGCCAGCCGGTGGATTCAAGCCCCGCTCTATGGCGGCCTCATCGTCGCCGAGCTGCTCTACGCGTACAAATTTCTCATCGAGTTGTGGGAGATGATCTGGCACATCAACCAGCAACAGGAAACCGTCTTCATGTTGGGTGTTCTGGGGTTGATCGACGTCACGATGGTGGCGAACCTGCTCACGATGGTGATCATCGGCGGCTACGCCACCTTTGTGAGCAAGCTGGACTTAGAGGGACATCCCGATCGACCGGACTGGCTGACTCATATCGACCCGGGCACCATTAAAATTAAACTCGCCGCCTCACTGATCGGCATCTCCAGCATCCATCTCCTGAAATCGTTCGTCAACATTGCGAATGAGGATCTTGAGCAGATCAAGTGGAAGATCTTTATCCACATGACCTTCATCGGTTCTGCCGTCCTATTGGCTTGGACCGACAAGATCATGCAGAAAGATCGGAAGCATTGATACAAGGGCAACCGGCTACGCATGAGATTCAACCGTGGAGGAAGGGTCTATTGCCAGGCGGGCGTCAGCACGCCCTTCCCATCCTGCCAGTTTGGTGTCCAGGCGAGGGCGACGAGTTTCACGGCGATGTTGGCTTTGGTGGGTTTGAGAGACACGGTTTCGAGCTGCTCGCTGAGAGGATCGGTCGCGGCTGCAAGGGCATCGGTCTCCGCTTTGAACTGGGATTCAAGGTCCGCCAGTTGCTGCTGGAGTGCCGAGACGTTCTCTTCGGCTTGCCCGACATCCTTCGATTCTTTGATCGCACGTCCCGCTCCACGAATCGCCGTGGTCGCTCGGCCGATATTCGACGCGCTGATGGTTTTTCTTCCGAGAAACGCCCCGAGAATTGAGGCGCCCACAGAAATCGCCGCCTGCATTTGACTCGAACGAGATTCCGCTTGCTGCCGTTCGACCATTTGTCCTGCGCGTCTGATCCGATCTTGCAGCACGGCAATCTTCGGCGCGTACTTTTGACGCAGGCTGTCCGATTGTTTGTCCCGCGCTTCACGGCCTGATTGCTGCAGTCGCACACGGAAGTCTCGCTCGGATTCGCCTGGCTTGGAGACTTCTTTCGTGCTGGGGCTTTTGAAGAGATCGACTTTCTGATTTCGGAACAACCAACCGGAAAACTCCTTATTCCACGTTTCATAGCTCTTTGCTTTGCTTGCCGGGCTGGGCACTGCGCCGAACTGCGCGCTGTCTGAGGGTGCTGACTCCAGATCTGCCACGGCCAGATCTGCCTCCACGGCTTGATCCCAGTCCACCGTTACCGCACCGTCCGAGATCGGCGCAAGTACGGTCGCATCCTGCGTGACATCGACGCCGGCCTTGCTGTCGGAGACCCGCACCTGCGCTGCACCCAACAACATCGGCTGGTAGATCAACGCGCTGCCACTTGGTTGGCTCCCCCGGACGGGGATAAAATGCTGCGGCACGTCTGGAGGTAGCATCGGACGTGAGGTGTGAGGCGTAAGGTGTGAGGCGGCCGGAGAAGAAGCGGGCCTGTCCTTCCCCTCACCCCTTACGCCTGACGCCTGACCCTTCACGGGATCCATGAGCGTTTTAATCTGCGTCCGCGTCAGTGGTCCTCGAAGGTACGAAAGCGTCCATCGTGTCTGAAAGACTTCCGGCGCATCTTCATGCACATTGTTCAAGAGAAAGACTCGATTGCCCAGGCCGGCCAGAGTCTGCTCCATCCTCTGTTTGTCGAACTTCTTTCCGCTGCTTGCAGCGGCGCCTTCCAGCCCCTCCAACACACGCGCCTTGTCTCGTTCGGTTTGCAGCCGTCCAATGAACCAGGTGCCGGTATTCGCCAAGCCTTTGTAGTCCAGATCGACGGGGTTCTGTGTGGCCAACACCACGCCGAGACCGAACGCGCGGGCTTGCTTCAGCAACGTAAGCAAGGGCTGTTTCGACGGCGGATTTGCTACCGGCGGGAAATAGCCGAAGATTTCGTCCATGTAGAGGATGGCGCGGAGGCTGGTTGTGCCGGACTGCGCCCGCACCCAGCCAAGCGTTTGACTCAGCAATAAGGTGACAAAAAACATGCGCTCCGCATCATTCAGATGCGCGATCGAGAAAATGGCAAGCCGCGGTTTGCCACCAGGCGAATGGAGCATCTGCCCAACGTCGAGCGCCTCACCTTCCAACCAGGCAGAAAAACCCGGCGAGGCTAATAAGTTATTGAGCTGCATGGCGAGGGCAAAGCGTTCCTTTGATGGATAGAACGAGTCTAAATCCAACACACCGATCTTGGCAATCGGGGGCGTCTGGATCTGCTGGATTAATGTGGCCAGATTCAGATCCTGTCCTGCTTTCCACGTGTTGCCGAGAATCGTCGAGAGGAGAATGTGTTCGCGACTCTTGACCGGGTCAGCCTCGACGCCAATGAAACCCAACAGACTTGTCACCGTCGTGCTGATCCGCTCGCGCAGCATCTCGGGGTCGTCCAGAATTTCCTGCGACGGCGCCCCGAACGATTTGAGGATAGATACCGGAATGCCTGCGTTGCTGCCCGGCGTATAGACGACGACCTCGGCCGCATCGCGGAGCTTCTGAATTCGTTCGCCACTCTGGCCCCAGTCCCCTAAGCCGTTCTTCCACATGTCGGCTTGTTGTGTCGCGTAGTCCGCCGTCGAGAGACCGTTCTTGCGGGCATCGTCCTCATTGACCCATGGCGCGAAATCTTCCCCGCGAAGTTGTGGAAAATTCAGCATCAGATTGGCGAGATCGCCCTTGGGATCGATGATGAGCGCAGGGATACCGTCGATGGCGGCTTCTTCGAGGAGCCCGATACAGAGGCCGGTCTTCCCGCTGCCGGTCATTCCGACGCAGACAGCGTGAGTGACCAAGTCTTTGGAGTCATAGAGCAACCAGCCGGGCTTTGCCTGCTTCGCGACCAGATCGTATGGGCGGCCGAGATAGAACACCCCGAGCTTCTCAAAATCCTCGGCCATGCCGGCCTTGTGAGCAGATTCTGTCGACCCGGCGGCGTCTCTTGTCTGACCGCGTTTTTTTTCTTTAGATGGCATAGACCACGATGTCCTTAGTGTGATGAGGCAAGCGCCCCGTGTTACCGTTCACCAGTTTGGCATGCTGACATACGAGACGCTGGATTGTTGACAGCTCCGCCTGGTCGGTCCCCTCGCAAGATCGACAAGAAGCAGGCGGCATTTTACGAATTAGCTCTTGTCGCTTCAAGCAGAAAAGGGTGGGAATCTGTCAGTCGATCGATGTGAGCAGCCGATACTGGTATCGGGGAGACTCCATTGACCAATTCCCAGGATGAACGCTAATATCGCGTCGCTCGCACAACCCAAATTTCTAGGAGGACGTATGGCCGAAACCCCTGATGTCTATGCCGACCAATTTCAACTCAACCTTGGGCCGCTCGGGTGCACGCTGAACTTTCAGGTTTCGGGAGCCAATCCGGTCGCGCCAGGTGTTCCACCGCCCATTGAACGCGTAGCCACAGTCCGGCTGAGTCTCCAGCATTTAAAAGCCATGGCGTTTATATTGCACAAACAAATCGTGGGATACGAAGCCCAGGCTCAGGTAACGACTGGTCTTCCGGTCGATGTCCTTCGAGCACTGCAAATCCGGCAAGAAGATTGGGAGGCATTCTGGCGGCCATAGTCTGTATTAATGAGAAGGTAACGGCCAGCCTAAATTAATAGCGGCCTCTTTT
>JBDTSF010000190.1:0-5358 GCA_039931295.1 Nitrospirota bacterium
GCGCCGCGTCTATCTAGGGCAGTTTCATATCGGCTGTCAACGGCGCGGGATGGTCTGGATGCGATGAGAGATCATTTCCTGATCGACTGGCCGGCTGCGCTTTCCAGGTTGAGTACAGCCCGGTGATACCCGTATAAGGAGTCTATGTAGCCCGCGTTCGTTTCGCTGGCGGTACGGGAGACATCCACCAACTCCAGGATGTTCAATTCACTCGTCCCTTGAGTTCTTAACTCCAAGTGCAACATATTGAGCAACTGCTGGAGAAATAGCTATGTTGTCACGGGCGAGGCATCCCTGCTACGTGCCGTCGGCGTATCCTGCCGTATCCCCTGGATTTGCGGCACGATTCAAGCGAGTATTTGTGTTTGCACTAGGCCAAACCGTCGGCACCATTGCCAAGCGGAACCAAGTCGAACCAAAAGGAAGGAGTAGGGGACATGAGCTCACCGGCGGAGAGTCAAGGCCTTGTCGAGCATGTCTTGACCAAGGAGGAGCAAGCCAAGCTGAGCCCGGCAGATGTGATCGCGGCGCTCAAAGGAGGGAACGCGCGTTTTGTCGCGGGCGAACTGACGGTTCGCAACCATCAGGCTCAAATTCGGAAGACAGCCACGAGTCAGTTCCCGAAGGCGATCGTGCTTTCGTGCATTGATTCCCGTATCCCTGTCGAGGATGTGTTTGACCGCGGCATCGGCGATATCTTCGTGGCGCGCGTCGCTGGTAACCTCGTAAACACCGACATCCTCGGCAGCATGGAGTTTGCCTGCGCGGTCTCGGGTGCGAAACTCATCCTTGTCCTTGGCCATGAAAATTGTGGCGCGATCAAGGGCGCGATCGATCGCGTTAAATTTGACAACATCACTCCCATGCTTGAGAAGATCCACCCTGCAGTTGACGCGGTCCCTGGCTACGAGGGCGCGAGGGTGAGTTCCAACGTGGAGTTCGTCCACGCCGTGACGGAAGAGAACGTTCGGCTCAACATGGCACGCATTCGCTCAGGGAGCATGGCGCTTGCGCAAATGGAGCGAGACCAGGAAGTCGCGATCGTGGCCGCGATCTACGACATGGACGAAGGACGCGTCGTTTTCCTGGGCGTCTGATTTACGACAGCTTTCGAACAAGGAACGCATGCCCTACGAGATGAAGAACTTAAAAGGAGACCTCTCCGGCGGACTCGTCGCCGGGGTCATCGCGCTTCCGCTCGCGCTCGCATTCGGGGTCCAGTCTGGGATGGGAGCCGCAGCAGGACTCTACGGTGCGATCGCAGTGGGTATCTTTGCGGCGTGGCTTGGTGGCACGCCCACACAAGCGTCCGGTCCCACGGGACCGATGACTGTCGTCGCCGCGTCGATCGTTGTTTACGCGACCGCGCGCGCGGGCAGCGTCGAAGAAGGTCTTGGAATCGTGCTCATGTCGTTCTTCGCGGGCGGCCTCTTTCAACTCGGGCTTGGACTTCTAGGAATCGGCAAGTACGTGAAGTACTTCCCGTATCCGGTCGTCTCCGGGTTCATGAGCGGTGTCGGGTTGATCATTGTCTGCCTGCAGCTCTGGCCGTTGCTTGGCTCCTCGTCTCCCAAGTCGACGTTCGAGGTGGTCTCACGCATTCAAGAGCCCTTAAGCGCGATCAACTGGAGCGCGGTGTTTCTTGGCGGGCTCACCCTTGCGATCAACTACCTGGTTCCCCTTGTCACGAAGGCGGTCCCCTCGGTCCTGGTTGCCTTGATTGCCGGTACCGGCGTCGCGGTCACGGCGGGACTGGGGGTGCCGACGGTCGGAGACATACCGACTGGGTTCCCGGACCTGCGGGTGAATGTCTTCATGAATATCGATCCTTCTGACTATGCCTTCATCGTCGAATCGGGATTGACCCTCGCGTTACTCGGCTCGATCGACTCGCTTCTCACGTCGGTGATCGCGGACAACATTACCAAGACCCAACACAATAGCAGGCGAGAGCTCATCGGCCAAGGCATCGGCAACATGATCGCGGCCTGTTTTGGAGGGATTCCTGGCGCCGGTGCAACCAAGGGCACCGTCGTGAACATCAATGCCGGCGCGAGGACCCGCCTTTCGGGTATAGTGCACGGCCTCTTGCTGCTGGCGATGCTGCTTGGCGCGGGCGCATTCGTTTCCTACATTCCCCTCAGCGTACTTGCAGGTCTGTTGATCTCGGTAGGGGTCGCGATCATCGACCGCAAGGGGCTGCGACACCTCCTGCACGTTCCACGTGCCGACGCACTCGTGATGATGGTGGTGCTTGTGTGGACGGTGTTCGGCAACTTGATCTACGCAGTTGCCGCGGGTGTCGTGCTTGCCAGCGTGCTCTTCATGAAGACGGCAAGCGACCTTGAGGAGGAGAGATCGTCCGTCGAGAATATCGGACGTCTTCCGGCTGAAGAGCCATGGCCCGACGAAAGCGATCTCTCGCAGAAGCACGAAGGCGAGGTGTTTGTGACGCACCTCCACGGACCTCTGTTTTTTGGGTTCACTTCGGGATACCGTGCCCTTGCATCGCAGTTGAGCTCGAAGACACGCGTGCTGATCATCCGCATGGAACGGGTTCCGTACATGGATCAGTCCGGCATGTACGCGCTGGAGGACACCGTTCTCGATCTCCACGCGAAGGGCGCGACAGTGCTCCTCATCGGGATTCAAGACCAGCCGCTCGACATGTTGCGGCGGATCTATTTGGTGCCCGACTTGGTTCCCGAGGATCAATTGTTCTACGACATGGCCGCGTGCATGGCTTGGCTGGCGAAGCACTATGTCGCGAAGTGATTCGGTCGGTACGCGCAGCCTAACGCTGCTTGCTGCTGGCGAGCGAGCTTCGGAAGCGCGCTGTGTATGCAGTGGTTTGATGAGTCAATAGCCGAATGAGACAGCAGAGGAGTGCGGCCATCAGTCTTCGCCGTGGGCATACCCAGGAATGTGCAGGAGTCTTGTCATCGACCATTAGGAAGTGCACAGAAAATGCCCCCGTTGGACTAAGATCTGACATGCAGCCATCGACTCGCCAACCGTCTTGCTCTCGGGTAAGCGCAAAGGGATTGGATGTTACATTGCTTCGCTCTCTTCATACCGAAGGAGGAGATTGCCCGTGGGAGGGACGGGCTGATTCCGCTTCCAGTTCGCGAATCCTCGTTCCTTGTGTCTCGACGGTGGATTGAAGGGATCGGATTGTTTGTCCCTGTTTCAACCTTCGCCCGAGGGAGGAGAGAAACGTCAACACGATACCAGTTCCTACCGATCCGAGAATGACCAGCACCAACGATGTCTGGTATTCCCAGAGGAGCAACCGAACGGTCACCGCCTCCGTGTTTTGAAGCGCAAAGGCGGCGGTCAGTAACGCTAGTGCCAGAGCGAGAAAAAGAACTCCCATCGCACACCTCCATCATGTAGATATAAATTTGTGTTGTAGTGACAGACACGGTCCAGCGGCGAATCTCTCTTACCCATTCACGAATTCTCCTGGGGTGGCGATCCCTGCGGTGGTTGCCCCTCCACATTCCCGCTACGAATATGGATATCCCGCTGCGGAAAGGGGATTTCGATATCGTGTTCTTTGAAGGTCTTGCTGATCATGAAGTTGAGTTCGCTCCGGAGCACACCAGGCGTGGTGGTGTATTGCCTGGTCCAGACGCGGAGTACGAAATTGAGGGCACTATCCCCGAATTCCATTAGCAGTGCGTCCGATTGCGGTTTCTTCAGCACCCCGGCATGTTGATCGGCAACCTGAAGAAGCAGTTGACGGACCACTTCCGGATCCGATCGATAGGAAACTCCGACTGGAAAATTGAATCGCACATCCCGATCTGTGTAGCTCCAATTAGTGACTCTGGAGGAGACGAAATCGGAATTCGGTACGATGATGGCGATGTTATCGTTGGTGACGACCGTGGTCGCCCGTAACGAGATGTTTACGACGTCGCCGGTCACTGGGCCGACTTCGATGCGGTCGCCCACTTTGATGGGGCGTTCGACGAGCAGGATGAATCCGCTGACGAAATTATTGGTGATATTTTGCAGGCCGAACCCGACCCCGACGCCGGGGGGTTTGCCAGGATCGTCACAGAGCTCAGGTCGATGCCGGTCGTTTGAAAGATCACGATCAAGCCGATGGCAATGACGATATAGTGGATGATCGTGCCGATCGCCAGTCTGACTCCCAATTCCATGCTGCTCTTGGCGAGGAGGCGGGTGACGACCCAGGACTTGAGCCAGAAGGTAATCGTGAACAGGAGAACAACGAGAACGATGAGTACGAGGAGCGTCCAGAGGGTGACGGAAGCCGTTCCGGAAGAGAAGAATAGGGATGTCGAGCCAGGATTTGATCTCGCTGAAGGCGCTGAAGTATCTCCATGATCTGTATCCGGTCAATATTCAGCTACAGAACCCAATAGCGGGGCGATCAGATCGCATGGTATCTTGGACAGGGCGGTGCCCATCCACCTTCTCACGATAAATCGAAGGGAGGGTAGGATGTAGGCTTCCCCCTTTCATGGGTTGGACTGAAATACAGCCCAGCCAAAGAGGGATTCCGCCTGCGCCTTGGTGTGCTGAGAGTTGATCTGAATCCGGATACCGACCACCCGCTCTGGTTCATTCCCGTATAGTTTCTTATAGTCTTCGAAGACATTCCTGGACTCAGTAATCCATTTGCCCATGTCCTGTTTCCCAGACCTCACGACAACGGCTTTCAGGTCTAAGAGTGGAAGGAATTCCCCTGCCGCCGTGTCCCCCATGGTGCCGATGGGGGCGGTACTCCCCCAAATATAGGACACAGTCTTTCGCATCTCCCAGAAGCTTTTCGAGAAGGCGAGAATGAGCTGTGCCGCCTGATCATCTTGCTCGGCATTGGTGAAATCTCCCTGCATCGGCACAGCGGTGACTTTCCACTGCCAGACAAGCCAAGGCGTGCTCTTGAGATCGTCGTCGAGCTATTTTTGAATGGAAAATGATGATTCGTCGGAGTGGAGCTTGAGGGCCGTGCCGACCTCCTCATGGACCGTTGTCAATGCCGCGGCGCCGTGATGCGTCTCCAACTTCCAGCCGCGCGGAGGAACCTGCTCTTGTTCTTCGTCGATTTTCAGTACAGGGACCTCAGTCGCAGTCGAAGGGAAACTCATGAGATGCAGACAGGGGGCTACCTTGACTGTTTCTAGGGGGTGTACAGGCGGCGTTGGTGAAAAGTTGCCTTCACGAAGGCAATTGTACATGAGTGATTGGCATTACACATCAGGAAGATGAGCCTCATGTCTCAGGGTCAAGGGGCGGTCTTTTCATGGGACGATGCTGTGTTTCACCCTTTCGCTGAGTTCTTTGACCAAGACGCCCATTTTCGGGTGCGACGGTTCGAAGTCG
>JBDTSF010000191.1:0-2502 GCA_039931295.1 Nitrospirota bacterium
GAATACCCAGGGACGATTGATCTTCTCGTGACGGATCTTATCCTGCCTCAGATGAGCGGACGAGAGTTGGCTCGCCAGGCGGTCCCTATTCGACCGTCGATGAAGGTGCTCTATGTATCGGGTTACCCAGACGAGACGCTCATTACTGCCGGGGTGGCGAGGAGCAAGGTTCCCTTTCTGCAGAAACCGTTTGCATCTGATGCCCTACGACTCAGCGTGAGGAAGGTGCTTGACGGGACAGATGCTCCTCCAATCTGAGGTTCCATTCCTAGAGGCAGGACACCGGTGCCATGGCAGACCACTCCCTCCGACAGATCCAGGAAATCAGCGCCCTGCTGAATTCGAGTCTCGATCACGCGACCATCCGTAAGCGCGCCATCGAAGCAGCCACTCTATTAATGAATGCCGAAGCAGGCTCATTGCTCTTGTTGGAGGAAGCGACCGGCGAATTGTATTTCGATGTGGCCCATGGCGAAAAGGGAGAGGCAGTTCGCCAGACTCGTCTCCGGCGCGGGCAGGGTATTGCGGGACACGTTGCTCGAACGAGGGAGCCTATTATCGTCAACGATGTTCAGCGCGATGCCCGTTTTTTCCGCCATGTGGATCAAGCCAGCGGATTCGTCACGCGGAGTATGGTCTGTGTGCCCGTTACGGCTCATGGCCGCTTTCTGGGAGTGCTCCAAGCCATTAACCACAAGAATGGGGATTTGTTCGGCGAGGACGATCTCCAGAATTTCGTGGCGCTCGGCCATCAGGTCGGCATCGCTATCGAGAACGCCAATCTCTATGAGGAAATTCATCTCTTGTTCGAAGGGTTTATCTCCGCCAGTGTGCAAGCCATTGAAAGCCGGGACCCCACCACCAGTGGGCATAGCCAACGTGTGGCCACCCTCACCTGTCGGCTGGCAGAAGCTGTCACCCAGGCCGACTCGGGCCTCTATGCAGGCGTTCGATTCAACGCGGAGCAGTTGAAAGAACTCCGCTATGCTGCCGTGCTGCACGACTTCGGCAAGGTCGGCGTTCGCGAGCATATCCTCCTCAAAGCACGGAAGCTGTATCCGCTCCACCAGGAGCTCATCAAATCACGGTTCGACTTCATCAAGAGAACTCTGGAGGTCGACACGTTGCGTCGAAAGCTGGAGGTGCATGAAGCAAAAATGAAGGCGGAAAAGCAGACGCTGTTGGCACAATTGGATCGGCAATTGGCGCAGCGGACGAAAGAGGCGGACGAGATGTTTTCGTTCATCCTGAAGTGTAATCAACCGAGTCCTCAATCCTCTGCCGAGGTCGTGAAGTTGAAGGCGATCGCGCAGCGGGAATACCGGTCTTACGATGGACCTCGTCCTTTTCTCACGGAGGAGGAAGTCGGCGCACTGTCGGTGCTCCAGGGCACTCTTACCCAATCCGAACGAAAAGAGATCGAGCGGCATGTTGTTCACACGTTTGAATTCTTGTCAGAAATCCCCTGGTCGAGATCGCTCAAAAACGTGCCGTCGATTGCATGGAGCCACCATGAAAAGTTGGATGGCAGCGGCTATCCCCGTGGGCTACTGCACAATCAGATTCCTCTACAGGCTCGCATGATGACGATTTGCGATATCTACGATGCCTTAACAGCTTCGGATCGGCCATACAAAGCGGCCATTTCTTCTGACACGGCGCTCAGCTATCTTGAGAGCCAGAGTAAGGATGGGAAACTAGATTCGGAGCTCCTGGGCGTCTTTACGAAAGAAAAAGTCTACCAAGTCACTCAGCCTCGCTTGAAGACCCGCAAGATCGCCTGAGCCGCGCCATTCTCTTCAGCCTACGCTCGCTTCGCCTTCCTCGTACTTCGTGCCCTCAGACTGTGCTTCCACTACGTAGGCTCCCACCGGGGCTTGCCGGCCCTTGACGGTGACCACCTGAAGCTTTCGGAGCTGGATGTGGTCGAGTCTACCCAGTTGCGCGTCCGACTTTCTTCGCCCCAAGCCCAATGCGAGTTTTGATGCTGTGAATTCCGTCAGCAGAATCGGATGGCCCAGCACTCTGGTCAGCCCCTGGAAGCGCGCGGCCAGATTCACTTGGTCGCCGATCATGGTGTAATCCATTTTCTTGCCTTCCGCGCCGATATTCCCTACCAGAGCCACACCGGTGTTGATGCCGATCCCGTTAGTGAACATCGGCTTTCCTTGTATTTTCCACTGGGTCTGCAATTCGATCAGCTTCGCCTGCATTTCCATCGCGCATTGTACGGCCAGTTCGGCATGGTCCGGCTGGTCCAGCGGCGCCCCCCAGAAGACGACAATTTCGTCTCCGACGAATTTGTCCAGCGTCCCGTTCCACCGAAAAATCACGTCGGTCATGGCGCTGAGATATTCATTGAGCTGATCGACTACGTCTTCTGCCGAACGATGTTCACTGAACGCGGTGAACCCGACCAGATCGGTAAACAGCATGGTCAGTTCTTTACGCTGTCCCCCCAACGTCGCCTTCGAAGGAGATTTCATCAGTTCCTGCACGATT
>JBDTSF010000192.1:0-1968 GCA_039931295.1 Nitrospirota bacterium
AGGCCATTTTTGCATTGTTTGATGCATTTCTGGCGGATGAATTCATTAAGCCAGCAATGACTCAGGCGGACTATAAAATTACAAGCGCCATCGCAGATGTTTTGTTCAATTGTGACCTGAAACTGGGAAAGATTGACGGCATTGTCTATCCCAGTGTTGCTTTTCTGAAAGGTACTAATTTCGCTGTCCGTGAAGACTTCGGATCAAAGATGGAGCCTGTTCCCGCGGAAACAAGAATAGTCGAGATCACAGATGTCTTCGGTTACGGGATTTTTGCTTGGAAGGAGTTAGCTTCGCTCAAGTCAGTCAATCCTGATGGGAGTCTCGACTGGGAGTGATTATCGTAACAATAAAACCAGGGAGTATTTTCGTCCAGTGCCGACATTTCTCCGATTGAGGACCCGATCAGGATTCAAACCTAAGCGAGAGCCACGAGCTATCTACAAAGAAACCCTGATCCCGGTTCCACTCCCGATTCCACTCCCGATTTTGGTCCCTATTCAGGATCTACCCCAATCGCAGTTGGTCCCAAGAAGAATGATCGAACCTCTTGATTTCACTCCTCTGGCGTCGCAGTCTGTCGCGCTGTATCGTCAGTGGTCGCAGAGTCGTCGGACGCACTGCAAAACTGCGATGCGTAAAACGGAAAACATTCTCAAGGGAGGGTCTTACGCCGACCCGCATAGGAACCCGTGATCAATGGTCTATGCGCCGCAACTCATTGCACCACCATCGATTATGGGATATTGTTCATGATCATTGAAGGTGTGTTACGTGGATAGAATATGGCAGATCCGGTTCTTTTATGGATCCGCCTAGACATTGTTAGCGCTTTCATGAGCAAGAAACTTGACGGGTACCGGGGACGACTCAAGCCTGGGCAGATTGCTGAAGGCATGAACGCTGCCTTAGAGAACGCTCGACGGCTGGTGGCCGACGCGAAATCACTCATAAATGCGGCCGCATTCCCATCCGCAGCCGCACTTGCGATCTTAGCGATTGAAGAGGCCGGTAAGGTTTCAATTTTGCGCGCTCTGTCCGTTGCCCGCTCTGAGGCAGAAGTCGCTGAAACATGGAAGGAGTATCGATCCCACACGAGGAAGAACGCATCGTGGATCCTTCCACAACTCGCAGCCGCAGGTGCAAAAAAACTAGAGGACTTTCGCTCGATCTTCGATGAAGTTTCTGATCATCCGTATGTCCTCGATCAGCTAAAGCAATTGGGGTTCTACACTGATTGTTTAGGAAAGGCGCACTGGTCCAAACCTGCTAATGTCATCGATGATAAATTGGCACGCATGCTCGTGACCATCGCGCAAATATTTGCTGAAGGTTCAAAGCACTCCGAAAAGGAGATTGAGCTTTGGATTGAGCATGTCGGTCCTGTGTGGAAGAAAGATATGGCTTGGATAAAACAGGGGCTCGTCAACTGGTATGCAGCAATGCAATCCGCCGGCTTGGCGAAGGATGGTCCGAATGTAATGGAGCAGTTCGTTCGGTGAGTGAAGGGCTAACATCGTGTTAGGCGCACATACTCGGATGGAACCCACGAACAGCGAGTCGCTGGAGGCGAGCCTTTTGAGTCTTGGACGGCTCGACAGGGCCCATATCGAGCTAGGTAAACAGATGTTCGAGGCCTTGGGGGGCGCTATGTACGGCATGGACCTTCTGGCGGCTGGAGCGCTGAACCGCTCGAAGGCCCACATCGCCGGATTCCGGGCTCTGCTTGAAGCGAGGAACTTAATCTGCGCCGGAGCCCTGCTTCGGCTTCAACTCGATACTGCGATGCGGTTTTACGCGGCGTTCCTGGTTGACCAACCGTACAACTTTGCGCTTGCTGTACTGCGTGGTGAGCGGGTTCGAAACATCAAGGATCGCGACGGCAGGAAAATGACCGACGCCTACTTGGCTCAGAAGCTGGGTGAAGAGTTTGCTTGGGTGCCTCGCGTGTACGAACGGACGCGGGCT
>JBDTSF010000193.1:0-1703 GCA_039931295.1 Nitrospirota bacterium
GGAGTGCCGTTCGTTCCCACATATTCGGCCCCTGAAAAGATATCGACCACGCCGCCATTGACAGGATCAGAAATCTCTTGCCATGTGGTTGTCGCGCCGGTGAACGGATCCTTTGGGATGACCCTCAGATACCCCGCGCTCACCAGGGCCGACAGAGACGGAGGATACTTTCCCTGATCCGCGTTGTGTTGGTCCAGCACATCGCGGATGGTCGAGAGATCCTGACGCAAGGCAGCCTCCTTGGCCTTCACAACCGACGATTGATACGAAGGTACCGCCATGGTAGCGAGAATGCCGACAATCGATACGACGATCATCAACTCCAGCAGGGTGAAACCATGTTGACCCTGCGCTCCACCCTTACCAATCTCGATACTTCGTGCCATCTAATGCTATGTCCTGACTCTGTGTCATGACGTCATACACGTCATCCCCACACCAACTCGATGCGTTCGGCGCATCCTTATAACATCGGACCAACCAATCGGCCTTGCCGGTCAAAGGGTCGAGAGGAAGAGTCCTCAGATAGCGCCTCGTCGTCGTGCCCCTGACCGTCGCCTGTTCACTGGTCAGCTTGATCCCCAGCAATGTATCGATCGCCTTCGGATATCCGTATATGCTCGTCACGTCTTTGCAGGTAAGCTTATTCATGATGCACGCCGGCCCTAATAACACGTCCCCGTCTCGATTCCACTCCAGCTTAAATGTGTCGATCGCGGCCCGCATGATCCTCAAATGCTGTCGCAGTTCTATTTCATGAGTCCGTTTCGCCGACAGATGGCTCAACGGCATTGCGACAGAGGCCAGCACCATCACAATCGTCAGCGTGATCAAAAGCTCCAAGAGCGTCACGCCTGATTCTTTCACCGCACCCTCACAATACCTTTTCCTTCTTGGAGCGGCGGCGTCGAAGATTCCGAGGCGGAATCGACCAACGCCACACGCACAGGAGACACCCCGGGCGCTTTCGCGTAGAACGTGGCCGTCACAGCCTGCCTCCCTGTCCCTTTCGCCGATGAGGCAATTTTGAACGTCACCATTCCCGCTTGCGTCACTGAGCTGCCGGAGGCCTGCTCGTCCACGCTGTCCGATTGAATGAGCTCGCCATTCAGGAGCGTCCTAAATTCCAACACCTGTGGATCGTAATGAAGCCGGAACACGCCTTCCGCCGTCGAGCGAATCCGTTCATCAGAAATGGCGAGCGATAATTCCTTCCCCACTTTGACCACCGACTCGCCCGGTCTAATCGAAAGAACCGACCCTACGGAAGCCAGAGGGGTGAGTGACGCGGCAGCGGGCTTTCCTGCTCGTCCACCTTTTGCTGTCCCCCTAGAGGAAAAGTAGTCTGAACCAGAAACCCCGGCACCCATCATGGAAATCTTCTTCCCTTTTGGGGAAAATATCGGAGTCGTGGCATAGCTTGAATCCGTCCCGGACCAGAACACCTGCGTACCAAGCCCAGGAGGAGAAATACTCTGAATGATGTGCGGCGTAATCGTCAGAATCACCTCGGTGGTGACCCGCTGGGTTCTAAATGAACTCAGGAGGTCGCCGATGAACGGAAGATCCCCGATCCACGGGATCGTCGTGCGAGTCTTACGGTCATCTTCTTGGAGCAGCCCTCCCAAGACAATTGTTTCTCCATCTCTCACATTGAGCATGGTTTCCGCCGAGCGATTACCGAATTTAAACTGGGTAATGGG
>JBDTSF010000194.1:0-2896 GCA_039931295.1 Nitrospirota bacterium
AGAAACGGCCGAAACATCAGAGCGATCTGGTACAGCAGCAACAGAAGGAGAGCAAAAAACACGGCAGTGAAGAGCTGCGGCTTCGTCATGGGTCGGACACGAACAGGAGAGTACCGGCAGACCTATCGCCGCGCGTCTCCGCTGGACTCTTTCTCGAGCACCACAACCTGCTTCGCTCGATGTGCGGAGAGATCACTGACACCACCCGGCAATTTGGGAAGCTCGTCGGACCAAGCAGCCACCCCCATATCCGTCGAACCCTGGAGCTTAGCGCCGTCTTCCATGATGAGGACCGGCGTCAAGACTTCTCCGATGAGCGTCGACGTCTTCAATAACTGGACTCGCTCATTCGCCGTCACCTTCGCCTTGATGCGGCCGCTGCTGACGATGGTGCCCGCGATGATCGTTCCCTGCACTAACCCATCCTCCCCGATAATAACATGTCCCTTGGTCTGAATCTCACCATCGAGGCGGCCATCGATCCGCACCGTCCCTTCGACATGAATCTCGCCCTTCAAGACAACCCCTTTAGCCAAGAGGGTAATGTTGTCGTCCCCGGCAAAGTTGCTACTCTTCATGCGTCATCCTCCCTTCACGACCAATGATTGACGCCAGCTTACACCATTCATCCGACCAAGGCCTAGGAGAATCCAAATGTATGCCGCAGACGTTCCCATATCCCCTCGCCATGCACTTCACAGTACACGCCGGGCTCTGTCCCTTCAATAAACACCTCCGATACCTGCTCGGGACACTGAGACGTCGCCAACTGCCCGGTCTTCGGATCGATGGTGCGAACGACGACACCCGGCGGCGCCACGAACGCGGAAACCCCGGGCGGAATGATCCGGCTCGTGAGATCCATCCAAATGGGCAAAGCCGCCTGCGATCCTGATAGCCGCAACGGTCGTTCATCGTCGAACCCCACCCACACCCCAATCACCACATCGGGCGTGTAGCCCACAAACCACGCGTCACGATACCCGTCGGTGGTGCCGGTTTTTCCGGCCACTGAGCCTTGAAATCCCAGAACGTTGGCTTTTCTCGCCGTGCCTCGCTGGATGACGCCTTCAAGGATGGAGGTCAACACATAGGCCCCTTGAGGCGATACGGCCTGTTGCCGATCCTGCACGCCATTCCACACCATGTCTCCTTGTCGATCCCTGATTGAGCGCACCGCCGTCGGCCTGACAGCAATCCCTCCGTTCGCAACGGCTCCATACGCCGAGGTGATCTCCATCAACGACACGGACGAACTGCCCAAGGCCACTGATGAAAGATCGTCGCCGATAACGCTTGTGATGCCAAGACGATGCAGCAGCTGTACGATCGGCTTTGCCCCCAGCATCTTGGCTGCGCGTACCGCCGGCACATTGAACGACTGTTCCAACGCGCTCCGTACCGTCACGGGCCCATGAAATTGTTTATCGTAGTTCTGCGGGGACCACGAACCGGTCTCCGATTCAAAGGTGATCGGCTCGTCCGATAACAAACTCGCCGCGGTCAGCTGACCCACTTGACTCTCGCGGGCCGCTTCCAATGCAGCAAGATAGACGAAGGGTTTGAAGAGCGAACCCGGTTGCCGCCGTGCCTGAACCGCACGATTGAATTGACTCCGCCGGTAGTCTCGGCCTCCCACCAACGCCAGCACAGATCCGGTCTTGGGATCGAGCACCACGACCGCCCCTTGTACGACCGATTCCACTGACGCGGTGAGGTGGGGATGCGCAGCCTCTAATTTGGCCAGTCCCTTCTCCAACGATTGAGCGGCCGCCTGCTGAATCATAGGATCGAGTGTGCTGTTGATCCGCAAGCCTTCCGGCAAATGAGCCACACCAGCCTCCTCCACCTCCCGAAGCACCGCATCGACGAAGTAGGGCGCATCGGTCAGGACATCCTCTGACGAAGTCACGCGCACCGGTTCATGCGTGGCATGTGTCCACGTTTCTTCCGTCAGAATGCCTGTCTCCCTTAGCCGCCGCAACACCACATCGCGCCGCTGCTTCGCCGACTCAGGATGTTTCGTCGGCGCATAGCTATTGGGGCCCTTGACCAGGCCTGCGATCATCGCGACCTCTTCGACCATTAATTCCTGAAGAGTCTTGCCGAAATAACGATGGGCAGCTTCGCTCACCCCATAGATCGAAACGAATCCCGCCTGCCCAAGATAGATTTCATTCAGATAACTTTCGAGGATCTCCTGCTTCGTATACTTCACCTCCAGCACCATCGCGGCCAAGGCTTCCTTGAATTTTCTCCCCATCGTCCGCTGCGGCGAATAAAACAAATTCTTCGCCAGTTGCTGGGTGATCGTACTGCCGCCCTGCACCACCCCGCCCTTGATGAAATTGGCCCAGAGCGCCCGCCCAACCGCAATCGGATCGATGCCGAAATGGGAATAAAATCGGCGATCTTCGATGGTGAGGATGGCCTCGACGATCGATGGAGGGATCTGGGCTAACGGAACCCATTCGCGTACCTGGCGCGACTCGCCACGTACTCCGCTCAGGAGTTCCGGTTCCAAAAAAATAGGGAAGAGCGACGATCCATCGAGCGGAGAAAGCACATCCGTCACTCGTCCCTGATCCAGCGGCAACATGACCCTCGTCGCATCAACATGGCCCTCCGGCTGTGGGTGAAGATAGACCGTCAAGGCCTTATCAGTGACCTGATAGTCGCCGGGAGTCTGCACCGGAACGGTCACTCGTCGATAGCCCAGCCGCTGCAGCCGCGCAAGTAGCTGGCTGTGCGCAATCGAGAGATTGGGTTTCAATAAGAAAGGCCCACTATACAGACGCAGCGGCGGGTGCTCATCGCTCTTGGGCAGAGCGAGAAATGTGGCCAGATACGCGCCATAGGCCACAACGATGAGGCCGAGCACGGCAAGAATGCCCGC
>JBDTSF010000195.1:0-6485 GCA_039931295.1 Nitrospirota bacterium
CGGGCTTTCAGGTCCTCCGAAGAAGGCTGCGTCACGACTCAAGAATTCCCACAGATTGGACATGCCGATCATTGTATCCTCAGCTTTTACAAGACGAACTCATTCACGGTCCAACGCCAGGGAGATCCTTCTCAACTTCCGTGCCATGCGCGACAGAGGGGGGAGGGCTCAAAAATCCCATAATCCGACTGTTTGTTGGAGTCTACGCATCGGTTGCCCGGCAAAGAATGCCGACTCGTCGGCACATTCGGCCAGTGTCAACACATTGCATCCTACCGGTGAGCGTATCGCGAATGGCTCGGAGAGAAACGAAGACGGAGAGTCCCACGTTCCTATGGCTGATCGCAAAGGGTCTCTGGCTAGGGGCGGAGAACGATCTCTCGCTATTGATGAGCCTGCCCTAGAAAATCCAGACTCCTTTTCCTGCAATCCTCACTTGTGGGGCCTACTCTGAGTGGGGTCGTGCGAGTTCCTATCGTTGGCGTCGTCGATGTGCTTAAACACAATGAAACCTACGGGGATGATTCCAGTTGCGGCACCGAGCAGAGCGACCCAAATGCCCCACGGCTTCTTGGATTCTGGAACGATGTCTTCCGCGAGAAAGTAGGTGATGCTGAGAAACGCGCCGATAAACAAAAACTTTGCGAACCAACGTGGCGCTCGAATCAGATCACATAACTTGTGTGCGCCGAAGACGAGACCGATGGCCACCGCCAGCGCGAGAAAGCCGCTCATCACGAGCCTCGATTCCTGCTTAGATGTGCAACTCCGGAATAACTTTCACGAAGAGATCAAAAAGAAAACCATCTTCATCAGAACGCTCTTCGCATTTTGAGACAAACTCTACAGGGATGTCGAGTAGGGATGACGCCCCTTCCCTTGGGTGAGGGAACGTGAGGATATGAAAGTTTTTGTGACGAGTCAGATAGTGATCTATGTTTTGGTCAGAGACATATCCTACATAGAACAGGATCCCATCATGTTTCTGAATTTCTAACGAGTATGTGTTGCCACGCGTCGCGCGTAACTCAACGACGCTACACCTTGAGAAGCCGTATACGCCGTTTGGCAAATCCTGTATGCGTATTCCCTCTTCCCGTTCGGTCAACGGCCTCAGCTGATGTTTCTGCCGCAGCCTCAGTATCTCGTGAGGAACGGCATTCTCCTCCGGGATCTTTCCAGCATCGCGGAGCGTATTCGTTGGTTGAGGGTCTCTATTCCACATGTCCGCGAGATGAATCGACACGTTCAATCCGACGAGGTACAGCAATCCCCCCAACCCAAGTAGCACAGGGATCAAATACAGATACCACCGTTTCATGATTGGCAGGATACGCCTAAGTCGCCCCTCAAGTAAAAAGTAGCCGCATGTGAGGGGTGGCGGGAAGGTGTCAGACAGGATTTTCTTGCAGGCGCAGCTGGGGGGTCTGAGACCTTTTACTTTCCGCTTTCTTAGACAGGCGAAAAGTGGTGAACGATGACCTGAGGAATTTTCTGAAAATCGCGGTCGGATGTCAAAATCGGAAGCCCATGCTGCATGGCGCTGGCGGCAATCCAAAGATCGTTGGCAGCAACCGGGGTGCCGGCCTTCTTCAACACTACGCGAATGGTTGCATAGCGTTCCGACGTCTCTTCGTCCACGACCAACACGCTGACGCGTGGGGATTCCAGAAATATTCGCAACTCGCGCTCGTTACTTTCTCGTTTGCTTCCTTGGAGAAAGCCCGCGCGAAGCTCGCCGAGGACAATTGGGCTTAACCATATCTCTTCGGCTTGGGGGAGGGCCTCAACGACTTCGGGATGTCGTTTCTTGAATGCGATATAGGCAGAGCTATCCAGAAGCAGCCGGGTCATTTCCAGAGATCCGGATCAATCGTGCGTTGCTCGGCAATAAGTTTGTCGAGCGCGGCGGCCTCTTCATTCGTCCAGGTTCCGGCAAGATGATCCAGATCATGGTAGCGGACCGGCGCTTTCTTCTTTGCCTTGCCTCCTGCCGATTCTTCTAATAACTCGATGACCGCCTTATTCACGCTGGTCTTCTTCTGCTTGGCTCGCCGTTGAACTGTGCGGGCGACGTCGGGTGGCAGGTTCCGTAACGTAATCGCTTTCATGGCGCCATGCCTCCGTGCTTCACGAGTGCATCATAGTGATGCATATCCTAACGCAAAAGGGAGAGTTCTTCAAACAGATGCGGCTGCGCGAGAGGAATGAATAGGGACAACAGGCGCACGGCCATTCGACACACCGTGTTCCTTTATTTCTAAGCCTAGCCGAGCCTCGGCGAGTGTCAGGCTTCAACGGAACTGGATGGCCGACACATTTTCCTTCTCAGTCATGGTTTGCTGAAGGGGACATAATTCTGTACGCTCTCAATATACAAGGAGTATGACATGACCAAGACACTTTCGCTGAAAGAAGCACGAAGCCAATTTTCAGATATTGTCGACCGAGCGGGACGGCTCTCAGAACGAGTTGTTGTCACGAAGAATCGACGGCCGGAGGCAGTGGTGATGGGAGCCGATGAATTCGAAAGTTGGGTGGAGACATTAGAATTGTTGTCGAACCCGAAAGCGGTCAAATCTCTCAAGCAGGGATTGAAAGAAGCCAAGGCCGGTAAATTTCACTCCTTCAAGGATGACTTTGGTGAGGATCAGTGAGACAAGTCCCGTCTCACGCCGCAAGCGATCAAAGAACTTAAAGATTGTGATAATCCCACGCGAGAACGAGTCAAAGAAGCCCTCCGTCACCTGCCGGACCATCCGCTCGACGGCAAACCACTGAAAGGTCACTTTCAAAATGACAAGGTGTGGTCCTACAGGGTCTGGTCCTATCGCATTCTCTACCGCCGTGCCGGTTCCTAGTGGCTGGACGTGCTCTCCATCGAACCACGCAAAGACATCTAACGGTAGGTGAGGGCTGCCATGCGCTCCTGCACCTCCCGGCGCAACCATCACGGGATCGACCAGGCGGAAAGCCTTCGGAAATTCTCTCGTAGACTCGATCAGTTTCCGCTTTCAGAGCCTCGGCGGGTCTCCGCGCCTCCGGTGACCTCCGCTCCCGCCTGCGCCCATCACCTCGCTAACAGAAAATTCAGAATAGCACTGTTTTCTTGCCACGTGATAATAGATGGTTCCTTGACCCAGGATGGGAAGGATAGGATAATCCCACCGTGGGGAGCGGATGACGATGAACTCAAAGCTACCAGAAGAACTGCTTCAGCAAATGCCGCGGCTTCCGCAAGAGGTACAACGACGAGTCTTGGCCTTTGTGAAAGGGCTGACGGCTGTTGCTGGAGGGGGCGCTGGTAAGAATTTGCTGAAGCTCTCAGGCGCGATAGGTCAAAGCCATCTGCAAGCGATGACCAAGGCCATTGAAGAGGGATGCGCAGGTACGCGATGATCAGCAAGGCTCGCATCGACATTTCCAAAGAGAAAATGGCGGAATTCTGCCACCACCACCACATTCGGAAACTATCACTGTTCGGTTCAGTGCTCCGAGAGGACTACCGTTCGGATAGCGATGTCGATGTGCTGGTGGAGTTTGAGCCGAACCATGGGCCAGGATTTATCGGCTTGATGAAAATGGAAAAGGAACTTTCCAATTTATTAGGTGGACGGAAAGTCGATCTCGTCACAGAAAAATTTCTGAACCGCCGGATTCGGAATCGAGTGCTGGCCGACGCCGAGATTCAGTATGCCGAAAGATGAACTCGTCTATGTCGGCCATATGCTGGACAAGGCTCACGAAGCGCTCTCGTTGGTTCGTGGAAAGACCCGCCAAGATTATGACCGCGATTCCGTTCTCCGATTAGCGCTCACGCATCTCATTCAGGTGATTGGTGAAGCCGCTCGCCGAGTTTCTCCGGAGTTCCGCGAAGAGCACCAGCAAATTCCATGGGATGCCATCGCAGGGATGCGGAGTAAGATTGTGCACGATTACATGAACGTCGACGAGGATATTGTGTGGGATTCCGTAACGCAGGAACTCCAACCGCTGATCGACGAACTGAGAAAAATCGTTCCCCCAGAAAGCGCCTGAGCCCTTCCTTTCGCACCTCTCGACGTGATTCTTACAGCGCGGCGAATCTTCGCGCCTCCGCGACATCCGATCCCGTCGGCTCCCGCCATCTTTCAGGACAGCCCATTCAGAATGCCGAAATTTTCTTGTCTTCTTGACATCCTAACAAAGACTCCCGACCCCTTATGTTCCCTCAGCAAATCCCCGCGCCTCCAGTGGACTTCTGTTCCTGTCATCTGCGCAACAATTCGAAATTCTCCAGTGTCCCTGTGCAAGGCAAGCCAAACAAGGGGAAAACGTACAAACCCACAGACCGATCTGAGCATGCCATCTCGATTTTCTGTGTATCTGAGCGTATCCTCTCAGCAGCGTCAAAAAGAGATCTTTCTGTAGGAGAGGATTTTTACTAGATGAATCTTGATAGCATCGTAAACAACGCGGTAACTCTCTTAATTGGTGCAGTTACCGGAGGATTTCTAGGAGCACTAGCAACTGGTCTCGTCTGGTGGTTTGACCGGCGAACCCAAACAATACACACATTGCTCACCGAAGGCCTGGCCGTCCACGCGCTGCGAGAGGCTTGGATTCTAGAGGGCTCGAGCTATGAAACCATTAAGATTTCAAATTCTCGGGCACTAATTTCACAGCAAGAAGCATTCAATGGTCTTTGGCTGCGGCAGGTCGAAGTGAGAGCTGTATTCGATGAATCACGATGGAACTCACCTGATGACCAATATTTCGCCTTTTTGGAGGGAAGGAGAGCTTGGATTGTTCGAGATAGTATCTTGGAGCAGCCCCATTCTTACTCGACCAGGACAAGCGGCGTTCAGCCACATCCAGCTCTTCTGAGTTCACAAGCAATGGAAGAAATCTGTGGTTGGATCGAGCGAGCAGCTAGCGCGAAGCGTGGTTGGAGACTTTCCACATATGGATGTAGAGTACTTAGAACTCTTTTGGACCCTGTAGCTGGAGAAGATAGGATTGGAGTATTTGGAGAACGGCTGACTGCCGATGCGCGCAACTTTTTAGAGTGGTATCGGAAGAAATATATGATGCCGAAATGATATTGCAGCGGGGGAAGGTTTCAGACACCGCTTCCTGTGAATTATTCTTTCCTCTAGGACTGAATATCCTTCAGGTAAGTTGAATCTAAAGTACTTCGGGATGACGCCATAACTATTTTCCGCACGCAATGATATAGGCATGGAAATCCAATCTGGCCTGAGAATTTAGGGAGGCATACGATAAGCCTGTATAAATTGAGAAGGCCACCGTTTCCGGTGGCCTCTCTTCATGCTCCCTATGGCAGATATAGTGTTCGTTGCTCCTAAGTGCGCGCGTCTATTGAATACCCCGTCCGAATGCAGGATGCTCAAAATGGCATCCCAGCAAGGCCGCAGGGAGTCCGGCGACTGAAGCGTACCCTTGTTGGTACGTTGCAAGGAGACGGGCAACTGAGAACGACGCTGGGGGTCATTTTCAGCATTCCTGCTATGTGCCCATTTCCCACGACGCGAGATACTTCACTTGTTCCTTCGTCAACGTATCGATCTTCATCCCCATGCCGGCGAGTTTGAGCCGGGCAATTTCCTTATCGATCACTGGCGGGACTGGATAAACCTTCTTCTCCAGTTTCTTATAATTCTTTACCAGGTATTCCGCACCAAGCGCCTGGTTGGCGAAGCTCATGTCCATGACGCTGGAAGGATGGCCCTCGGCGGTCGCCAGGTTCACGAGCCGTCCCTCGCCGAGCAGACTGACCCGACGGCCTGTCTTCAGGGTGAATTGTTCGACGCCTGGTCTGATGAGGCGTTTCTTGCGACTCAATTTCTCCAACGCAGGAATATCCAACTCAACGTTGAAGTGGCCTGAATTGCAGACGATGGCCCCTTCCTTCATGGCGGCGAAGTGCTCGCCGCGGATCACTTTGAGGTTGCCGGTGACCGTGACGAAGAAGTCTCCGATCAACGCGGCCTGTTCCATCGGCATGACACGGAACCCATCCATGACCGCTTCAATGGCCTTGACCGGATCGATCTCAGTGACCACAACATCGGCGCCCATGCCCTTGGCGCGCATCGCGATCCCACGCCCGCACCAGCCATAGCCGGCGACCACGAAGGTGGTGCCGCAGATCAATCGGTTCGTCGCGCGGATGATGCCGTCGATGGTGCTCTGGCCGGTCCCGTAGCGGTTGTCGAATAAGTGTTTGGTGTCGGCGTCGTTCACCGAGATCACAGGGAACTTCAGTACTTTCTTTTCTGCCATGCTGCGGAGCCGGATGACGCCGGTGGTGGTTTCTTCTGTACCGCCGATCACGTACTTGAGTAAATCCTTCCGCTTGGAATGAATCAGCGAGACGACATCTGCCCCGTCGTCCATCGTGATTTGCGGCTTGTGGGCGATCGCCGACTGGATGTGCTTATAGTAGGTCTTGTTGTCTTCCCCCTTAATGGCGAAGGTCGGAA
>JBDTSF010000196.1:0-4027 GCA_039931295.1 Nitrospirota bacterium
GAGTTATTGGAACTTGTCCGGAAACTGTTTCGCCAATGCCGTCGTGAGCGTATCCGCTATGACATAGACGTGTTGGCGCATCATCGGCCAGGTTTCTTCGAGCTTCGCGTACTCCTTTTTCTTGTACTGGTTGATTTGGAGCACATGATGAGCTCCATGCGCTTCGATCAGACCCCGAACGGTACCTTTCAGCACGTGATTAGGATTGACTCCGATGAAGAAACCATCGATGTCGTCGGCATTGGACCCCACACGGGCTAGGGCCGCATCCTGTTGACGCGTATTCCCGGCCATGGTGGCCTCGGAGTAGTCTTTGACTGCGGCATAATGCCCGCTCAGCAGGGTAAAGAGCTTCGCAGACCTCGCTTCGCCGTAGAACGGGATAAACACGTTCGCAATCTGTTTGGCGTTGGCGAGGACCTGTTTATCGGCGGCATCCCGCGCCGCTGGATCGTTCGACGTGTTGAACAACACGACATGCTGAATCATAAAGATATGCCCGAGCCAGAGATCGCGAAGAGTCTTCTGCATCTCTGCCACACGGATGGGATTCACCTCTCCAACTGCTGGAGATTCATATCCCACCAGGCTGGCAAGTGCGAGGACTAACACAACCATCGCCGAATACATCCTGCTCATCAGACTCTCCCTTCTGACGACCCTCTCCTCCTTGTCGAGGAAAGAGTCACTCGGAGACCGAGTACCAATCAAACAGACCTCCCCCTATTATTACACATTCGCAACAGCCGTGCCTAAGCTTGCACGCGACGCCTCCTCAAACATTTCATCGACAACTGCGGAGGTTAGCCCACGGAAGAGAATCATTTGTGCGGTCAAATTGTGGCGCGTATTTCTACAGAATAAGACCGACCAGGGCTCACCAAATCACTACATATAAACACAATGAGTTGCGCTGTCTAATTTCTTGGACGGTCGTATGAGAAAAGTGGGGAAGAGAGGGGCATTCGGAGGGCTAGTCAATCTGATAGTCGCGGATTTTATTGTACAGGCTCGCCCGGCTGATCTTGAGGAGCTTGGCAGCCTTCGCCCGATTGTCTCCGGTCTGCCGGAGCGCCTGAAGAATCCTCGCACGTTCTACCTGGCGGGTGGCCCCGCGCGCAACGGTACGGAGATCGTGTCCTGCCGCTTCCGATCCCATCGCGACGATGTCCTTGCAGCTGAGCTCGGGGCCGGTGGTGGTGACAACCGCCCGCTCAAGATAGTGTTGTAGCTCTCGGACGTTGCCGAGCCATGAGGCCTGGGTAAGCGCCTGCATCACATCAGGCGACACCTGCCGAATCGGCTGTCTGTGGCGCTTACAGGATGCCGCGACGAAGTGTCGCACCAGGAGCGGGATATCTTCCTTCCGGTCACGGAGCGGGGGAAGAGACAGCGGCAGCACCGCAAGCCGGTAGTACAGATCTTGCCGAAAGGCCTTGGCCTTCACAAGCTCGGTCAGATCTTTGTTTGTCGCCGAAATGACCCGCGCGTCGATCTTGATCGGCTGGTTTCCCCCAACCCTTTTTATCTCTCCCTCCTGAAGCACCCGCAGCAACTTGGATTGAAAGACTGGTGTCGTGTCGGCGATCTCGTCGAGAAAGATCGTCCCTCCGTCTGCCTCTTCGAACAGCCCCCGTTTGGCGGTATGCGCTCCGGTGAAAGCCCCCTTCATATGGCCGAACAACTCACTCTCCAACAGCGTTTCCGGCAGCGAACCGCAATCAACGACGACGAACGGTTTATCCCGTCGATAGCTGGTCTGGTGAATCGTTTTGGCCGCCAGTTCCTTGCCGGTGCCGCTCTCTCCCTGAATCAGCACAGTTGCGGAACTGTCCGCCACGAGCCGAATCATGTCGAGAACTTCTCGCATCGGCGCGCTCGAACCGATCAGCTCTCCCAACTTCGATTCGTATTTCGCGGCCGAATGCTCACGGCTCGTCTGTTTCGTAGGCGTTGGCGGCCCCTTGAACAACACTAGCACCGTCTCGACCTCACCGTTGCTTGAAACGAGCGGAAATGCCTGATGCATCCCGCAGGCCGTCCCATCCCCTCCGGAGGAACAGGCTACGGATTGGACCTCGGGGGATTCATACAGTTTTGTCGCCGGACAGGTGCCACAGGGATCGTTCCGGTGAGCAATGGCCTCGTAACACTTCGCCTGATGACCAGACCCGCGGGGTACGTCTTCAGACCAGGCGGATTCATTGGCATAGATCACGTTGAAACCGCGATCCATGACTGCCACTCGCTCGGAAAGCCCACAGGCTAACTGCTTGATGGCTTCCAGTCGAGCTGCGAGGATGGGGTCAGCACAGGAGGGAACGGTATTAGCTTGTTTGTGAGATCCGGCCATCTCATACCTCTCACACGTTTGGAGTCACTACCATACAAGATCTCAGTCGATTTCTCCATCCAATGCCGGGCCTAACAGTCGTCGCACAGCGTCCTTCAGGTCGCTGATGCGGACAGGCTTGTCGAAGTAGGCTTCGACGCCGAGGGCCAAAGCATTGGCTTTCGTCTCCTGGTCTCCGAATGAAGTGATCAGCACCAACGGCACACCCGGAGCGAATGTCCGGAGCCTGGCAATATAATCCAACCCACCTGCCGGCATACGGAGATCCGTGAGAATCAGAGCGGGGCGGGTATCGAGCACCGATCGAAGCGCTTCATCCCCATCTGCCGCTTCTCGGATGGACACACCCAGATCATAGAGTTCATCGCAAAGGAGGCTTCGCATCTCCCGATCATCTTCGGCGATGAGCACCACGGCAGATTTCCTATCCTGTGTCATTGATTGCCCCCTGCTCCAGGCCCCCTTCACCCTCTGATGGGACATAATGCACAACCTGTGCAAACCAACCCCCTCGCTGGCGGGAAGTGCTGGACTCCAGAACTGAGCCAACTTGCAGGAGATTTTCTTGGAAAGGAACTGAGCGGTAAATGCGACTACCCTAAGGTCTGATGAGAATTGCAACAGATGACAACCCTCTTCTGTCGCAGATTGCGACAGAATAACTCAGTCGGGTCAAACATGGGCGCTAGCCTGGAGCCGCTCACGATGATGCCGATGCGCGCATATCTACCGCCAACCACAGAGGTCAGGGGGTTCCCCACATCCGCTCATCGAACCGGACATATGGTTTCCCCATCTGACTCAACCCATGCGATTCAGAGTGGACACGTCTTGGTTCAGCGACGCCAGTTTGCTCTCTGCTACCGGCGTAGCTATAATGGTGGCTACCATTGGGAGGGTACTTGGTCATGAAACTGGCAAGCGTCAAAGACGTCAAGAACAAGTTGTCGGACTACCTCAAGAAAGCTGAGCGAGAGGATATCATTATCACCAGGAACGGACGGCCCACAGCGGTCCTCCACCATCTGGGAGATGACGATCTCGAAGACTATGTCGTCGAACACGATCCCAAGTTTCGCAAAATCATTGAAAAGCGCTGGGGGGAATATAGTACTCGTGGAGGACGTCCGCTGGAGAAGGTGCTCAAGCGGTTCTCTAAATGAGCGCTGACTCGAGTCGCTTCTCCATCGAAGTCTCTCCTCACGCCGAGCGTGATCTTGCGAAGCTTCCCAGTGCCATTGCCCGCCTCATTCTGGAAGAAATTCGCGCCCGCCTTAGCACGGAACCGACTCGGGAGATGAAGACCAGGGTCAAGCGGTTGATCGGATTCTCACCGCCGCTCTACCGCCTAAGAGTCGGCGATTATCGAGTGTACTATCGAGTCACCCTCCAGCACGTCGTCATCCTCACTGTCTTCCACAAGAAAGACAGCGACCGCTGGCTCAAGCGGCAGGGGTAGGCGAAGCAAGACCGGTTACGCATTGCCCCAACTGGAATTGCTAATTTCTAATTTCAGGTTTCAGGAAACAGCCTCCGAAAACTTGGAACGCTTGAATCTCCAGAGCAACCAGCTGGTTCCACGCTTCACGTTTCACGCTTCACGCTTGCGGTTTGAACTTCTTCAATGGGAAGTCGGATCCAAAACGTCGTCCCCTTGTCGACAACACTCTCCAC
>JBDTSF010000197.1:0-26761 GCA_039931295.1 Nitrospirota bacterium
GTCGGCCGATCCTCTTGGTCGGTAATGGGGTGATCCGGGGACAGGCGCATGAGGCCGTCCGACGGTTCGTCCGACAGACGAACGTGCCGGTGGTCCACACGTTCATGAGCAAGGGTGTCGTTCCCGATAGCGATCCCTTGTCTCTTCATACAATTGGATTGCAGATGCGGGATTATCCAACTGTGGTGATGGAGCAGAGCGACGTTGTTGTGGCTGTGGGGTATGATTTTGTGGAGTACGCTCCCTGCTTGTGGAATCCGAACCGCGACAAGCATATCGTGCATGTGGATGTGTCGCCGGCCGAAGTGGACGCGCACTATATTGTGGATGTCGGCGTCTTGGGAGATATCGCCTTGTCTCTCGATCAGATCGGCGGGCAGCTTGCTTCGTTCGATCTCGCCTGGGCCGAAGAGAGCCGCCGGATTGTGCAGACCGCATACGAAAACGAGTGGGCACAGCCGCCTGGATGGCCCCTGCGACCTCAGCATATCGTTCGCGATCTGCGACAGGCGCTGGCGCCGGACGATCTGGTCATCTGCGACGTGGGGGCGCATAAGTTATGGATGGCCCGGATGTTTCCCTGCGAGGTGCCGAACACGTGCATCATTTCCAACGGATTCGCGGCGATGGGCATGGCGCTGCCTGGGGCGGTTGCGGCCAAGCTTCTCCATCCCGCGCGGCGCGTCGTGGCTGTGACCGGGGACGGCGGGTTTCTGATGAACGTCCAGGAACTGGAGACCGCTGTTCGGCTGCAGCTTCCACTCGTCGTGCTGATCTGGCGGGACAACGGCTACGGGGTCATCCGATGGAAACAGCAGATGAAGTTCGGGAGGACCTACGGCGTTGAGTTCGGCAACCCGGACTTCGTCGCCCTGGCACAGAGTTTTGGAGCGATCGGTTACCGCGTCGAGGGACCGTCGGAATTGGGGCCAGTGCTGAACGCCGCGCTCTCGTGCGGGAAGCCGACGGTGATCGATTGCCCGGTGGATTACAATGAAAATCTTCGTCTTTCGGAACAGCTCAAAGCGCTTGGAACCACATGAGGATATGTATCAGGGTATGAACAGAGGAGGTGCAACATGGAAGTCCGCAGCAAGGTCTACACGTATCACACATCGGTCAAATGGACGGAGCAACGCAAGGGAGTCGTCTCCTGTGCCGGGAAGCCGGATATTCAGGTTGCGACGCCGCCGGAGTTTAAGGGACACGAAGGGATCTGGTCGCCGGAGGATCTATTCGTCGCATCCGTCGATATTTGTGTGATGATGACATTTCTTGCGATGGCGGAGCGGGGAGGTCTTGCCTTTACCTCGTACGAGAGTACGGCCGAAGGGAAGCTGGAATTGATGGATGGGAAGTTACAGTTCACGGCCATTACGTTGAAGCCGACCATCACGCTCTCAGCAAGCGTCGATGCAGCCAAAGCCAAGGAATTGATCGAGAAAGCCGAGGCGAATTGTCTAATTTCCAACTCCATAAAGGCGAGAGTGAGCTTGGAACCGACCATCCGGTAGCAGAGTGATGGAGGCTGATGATCTTCTGTGCTCGCGCAACGCGCGGCCTGAGAAGGCCCTCGTTGGACGCGCGCAGTGGAAGATCAATCAGCCCCCATCCCCTGAGAGGTACGAGCGAGCTTGGAGGGAGCATAGGTAAACTTGCTGGACACGCGCAGGAGGAGACCATCTGGCTTGCGTTCAAAGGAGAAGAGCAGTGGACCGTACGGCGAAAAAAGACTCCCGGCACATTTTCTTTGTTCCGAGAGCTTCGTTGATCTGGGTCGTATGGGAACGGAAAGCCTTCTGTAGCTATGATCGGTCACGTTCCTTCTTTGCCGTGATGACCTCTAGCGAAGTGATGCCCTCGAAGTCCTTTGCGTTATGCGTAACAAGTGGAACAGCGTGGCGTGCGGCACAAGCGGCAATCCAAGCGTCATTCGGATCGATAGGCTGGCCATTGCGCGTTCGCTCTGTCATCAGGCGTCCGTAGCAGCGGGCAATTTCATGATCGTAGGGAATCACGACAAAATTGCGGAGAGTCGTTTCGAGTTCCTTCCGCTTCTTTTCGCCCTAGTTTCTGTTCTCTGCGCCGAAGTACATTTCGCCTACTGTGATAAAGGCAATCGCGAGCAACTTCCCCTGAACATGGGGAGCATAGGCTTCCGCTAGTGGGCCGCCCTTCATCAAGTAAGAGACGATGTTGGTGTCAAGAACGACCTTGGCATCGCTCATGGCAATCCGCCTTTTCTCATATGCGAATGCCGCAGTTCGTCAATGGCCTCCTCGAAGCCGTCATTCATTTCACCAGGCCAGGTGCCGAAAAGCGCCCTCACGTCCGTCATAGGCCTCACATTCTGCGCCTGGGCCAATTCGTACAAAGTTGGTGAGTCCCAGAAATCACGGGAGAGCGGAGTACCCTGTGGGAGCAAATAGGCAGCCTCGCCCTCACGATCTTCCAACCGCTCTATATCGTGAATCTTAATACTGGAGATTCTGCCAGTCAGAGGGTCTTCTTTCGCTTCGCCCACGATACGAACGTAGTGCAAGATGTCTTCAAGTACTTCATCCCTCTGGGCTTCGTCGAAGAGGCAAAGCACCGGTTCACCAATCGATGGATGCACACGGCAGCGCGTTCCGTGTTCCTTAAAATCTGCCATTAACAAACGGCCTTCCACGGTCCGGATATTTGTTTGCGGTCCCTTTATTCGCTCCTGTATCCGCGTGAAACCCTCTGGTGTGAAGGTAGCTGTCAGCGGTGCTTTTCTGTGGTTCAGGGTAAAATTGATTTTTGTGATCCCCTGGCTGAAGAGAGTTCCTGCGTCTCGCCAGGCCATCAAGACTCCCGCATCGTATCCCGCAGGAAGTGTATCGTCTGATTGCTGAACAGTAACCAAGCCGCTCAGCGCCTTCTCAAATATTTCAATACCCAGATCCAATCCAGGCAACGCTGTTTCCGAAAGTTGCCGCTCAAAGCCCAGCACCGCAGCCGGACTGCCGTGCGTCAACAGCATCAAATCAAGGGCCACTTCCTCCTTGATACTTCGTGTCTGCGGTCCTCGACGGACGCTTTCTGCCTCGCCCGTCAGAACACGTCCGGTTCGGTAAAGGGCCTTATTCATGCTCGTCAGAAACCACAACAAGTGTGTCACCGGAATCTTGCCCGACCCAACGGCTTTTCCGTCGAAACGAATCTTCAGTAATGGATCGTTAATATTCATAGGCTATCCTCCTGTTACGCTAGTCATGTGGGCCAAGTGTACACAAACTGGCATTGCCGGTGCGACCCCTGTCGATAATCTTATCGCCGACATCTCTAGTATGTTTATATGTCCAGTGTTCTCCCAGACACGGGCAAGGGTGGTTTGGGTCTTTTCTCAGCCGGAAAACATGGCCATTCTACTTTCTGACAGCCCCCCGATTAGTCCCAACACGGAAGCACTGGGGGCGTTGCTTGACCTTGCCCCTTTATGCTCGTACGAGAGCAGCCTGGGTTTCGATGCGAGACGAGGATGGTGAGGTTGGTCTGTGTGGTTGAGAGCGAGAGATGAGGGACGAGCGAGAAATGCGAGAGAGGTTTGTCTCGTTGGCCAGGTTGGCAAACCAACCAGAAAAACCAAAGAGACCAGATAGACCAGATAGACCAGAAGGACCGTTACGCGGCTTTGTTGGCGGCCTTTTCTAGGAGCTCATGAATCAGTGACTGGTAGGGTTTCCCTTGCTTGGCGGCCATCTTTCGAAGCTGACTCAACAGCCGGGGCGAGAGACGAATGGCGATCAACTGCTTCGCCATGCCGCTGGCCGGTCTGCCGACCCGACGCGCGCGCTTCAATTGTGCGTCTGTAGCTTCCGGGATGTCAGAAAAATCAATCTGCGAGTCGGGTATAGGCTTGGCGCTCCCGCCTGCTCGCTTGCCGCGCATTGCTGATTCTGAATTTTTCTTTTTCATGTTCTGTCACCCGTACCGTATACACGACAAGCAACAGCCGTTTGCTTACCGATAGTCCGAGTCGCTTGAACCGCTGTTCCTGGTGCGAATGTGCCACGTCATTCCAGTCGAGTCCTTTGGCATCGCCGAAGACTGTGGATGCTTCCTCAAATGGAACGCCATGCTTCTCAAAGTTCGCAATGGCCTTCGGAATGTCCCATGTAAACACATGGCCGTATATACACTAATTGCCTGGATGCCGCAAGACTGGGGAGAGTGAACAAGAGGCGGGACAGGCACCGCTCGGAAGCGGAGCCAGTCTCAGCCCACGATTGTCGCAGGATGAGCAATTGCCGAATGGTCGCTGCTCAGGTGTTTAGGCTGAATACTGAATGCTAAAAGCCTTCAGCCTATCGACCTGAGTCGTGACGGCGAATGACCGTTGACCTTCCCCGGGCTGTGGCGTCTTGCGACAGTGACCTGATGCTCGGCGGGGTCTTTCTCGCCAGTTGTGGGGCTCTGTCGGCGTAGTCTCCGGGGCCCCCGCTCCTAACGCATTGTTTGTGCTGAGTTTTTGCTGCTCACATTTCCACGCTTGGCTGGCATCTCACTCGCAATACTATTCAACGGATAAGAAGGCAGGGAGGCGCTGCGATGAAAATTGTACTTGTCGGGGTTGCGTTGTTGGCGTTTGCCGGGATCACGGGGTTGGGATACGCCGGAGGGCCGAGCCTGAAGGATTTAAATGTGTCTCAGCCGGAGCGCGATGTGCTGAGCGGCAGAGTCATCTATTCAACGATCTGTATCCGTTGTCATGGGGTCGATGGGAAGGGGGATGGGCAGATGAAGTTTACTCCTCCGGTCGCCGACCTGACATCCGCGGCGGTGCAAGGAAAGCTCGATGCGCGGTTGTTTAAGAGTGTGCATGACGGCAAGCCGAATACGGCGATGGGAGCCTGGAGGGAGTCACTCACAGACGACGAGATTTGGGATGCGCTCGCCTATGTGCGAACGCTGGCACCCGAACAAACCGGCGGCATGGGCAGCGGGCTCCGATGAGATCGACGCTCTGTTGGATCACATTGGGTCTGTGGATCGTGACGGTTGGGGCTGCAGGCTGGTTTTTCGTGCAGGGGTGGACGACGCAGGGCACAGATGGTCGGACGCAAATCGTGTTGGCGCCGGCAGAGCGAGACCTGATCCTGGGCGAGATGCGTCTGCTCCTGAAGGCGGTTCATGGTGTCGTGACAGGTCTGGCCGGCCAGGATCAGGAGGCGGGCCGAACGCAGATGGAACAGGCGGCCCGCTCGGCGGGAATGCACATGGCTGAGGACGTAAACCCGGCACTCATGGCGAAGTTGCCGCTTCCGTTCAAGCAAATGGGCATGTCGATCCACAAGGACATGGATGCCCTCGCGGATGCGATCGCGAACAAAGAGACCTCACAACAGATTCTGCAACGGCTCTCGAGCATGACGGCCCGTTGCACGGCGTGCCATGATATGTATCGATTCTCGACTGAACATTAAACGTGAGATGAGAGAAGCCTCTTATGCCGTCGGGTGTCTGGTGCGAAATCGAATGGTGAGCGGAGGGAACTACATAGTTGTCGAGCAATCTTCGCCTTCAAGGATGGTTGAGTAACAGATGATAGGAATCGATGACTGAATAGTTGTGGACCGAGTGCCATTGTGAGAATATCTTTGCGCGCGGCTCTCAATAAGGAGAGCCGCATGTTCTGACTGTTGGCTAACGAAGGAGGCCGCATGAATCGAATACTTGTGGGAACTGCAATTGTGGTGTCGGCTCTCGTGCCGCTTGCCGGCTGCTCGTCCTATTATAAGGGCAAGGTCGAGAAGCCCTTACATTCGAAGGCGGTCATCGCCGGCCCCGGCATTACAGGAGAGGCGCATCTCTACGAGGAGTATGAAGGGCGGGTAAGGATCAAGTTGACGCTCCAAGGCGCACCGGAGAGCAAATTGACGCCGGGACGCCACGCGATCCATATTCACGAAGTCGGCAATTGCGAACCCTTCGCAGCGGCCAAGGGACACTATGACGGGAATGTAGATGCGGCAATCAATCCAGAGGCGAACGTTACCTCTGGGTTAGGAAACCATCCCTACCATCTCGGCGATCTCCAGAACCTTTCCGTGGACAACAGCCGGAAAGGTTCGTTGTATACAATCACGAGCCGGGTGACTCTGTCCGAGGGGTTGAACACCCTCTTCGATAAGGATGGGAGCGCCTTCATTATCCATGAGTTTGACGATAAGTATCTGCCTGATCCTGTGACAAAGGATGCGCCAGGCGGGCCCCGCATCGCGTGCGGCGTGATTGTGAAAGAGTGAACGCTCGCCTCGCGCGTTCTTCATCAATTCCTGTCGGGCCAGCTTGATCTCATCTGCAGGGTGCTCTTCCGTTTCATATTCTTTACCTTCCAGCCTTCGTAGCCGACAGGATTACGAAGGCTGAGTTGGCCAGCCGTTACTCCTCGTGTAATTTCTGTAGCATCCTGCAACAACTATAGGGGCCTCGCTGTGACGCACCTTGCGGCCGCGTCGATACAAAAAGTGCCGAGTATTGCTTTGGATGACGGCGTCGCCGGATCTACCGTTTGGCGAGCGGCCGGTATCGTTTGTGAAGGACATTTTTTGCGGATGAGTTGGGTGACATTGCATGAGTCTCTCTAAATTTTTTTTAGAACAAGCGCGCGACAGAACAACGTCATCTGCGATCGAGATCCTTGAAGAAGGATGTACGGTTGAGAATGCATGTGATTGTAGGAGGCTCCCCAGCGATGAGGAGGGAGAGTTGAATTGCAGCGTTGGCTAATAGACCAACAATTCGTTCTTGGCCTTGAGGGAGGGCTCTCACGGTTCTTGAAGTCAATCAGCAATGAGAGTAGTGTCAAAACTTGTTCGAGCATCCGGAGCTAGACCTGGATGAATCCGCTTCGTTTGGCACCGGTGCCCCAACTCATGCGTTGCTGTTCGTCTTCAGTGTACGGATTGATCATGAGTGACCGGTATGTTGTCTGCTGAGACCGTGTGTCGGGAGGTTGCCACAGGTGTGAGAGTGGATACGCCGTTCTAGTATTTTTATAAGTGGGGGTCCCGGTTGCTCGCTGAAAGTCACCCGGAACATTTGAACAAGAATCGTCAGTCTTGCTAGTTCGGTACGATGTTCAGAAACTGAGCAACAATTGAGCTAGCAGGCTGTTGATGAAGTTCGCCAGCATCGTCTTGGCGGCGCTCAGAGGCCAAACGTACGCCAGAGAGTACATTTGATTCACCTCTTCGCTTGCTGTGCCACTTGCTGGACGACCTTTCTGAACAGCCCGAGGGGATCTCTGGCGGGGCTGTGATGTTTAGGCACTCATGGTTTCGCTGTGCTCAAGTGGTTTGTCAACAGCCTGCTATTCTATTTATTGTTGGTAGGGGAGAACGGCGTGAAATTGTCAATCATCATGCCCGCCTATAATGAAGCAGCTACCATTGCCGAGATGATCAGCAAAGTTCAGGCTGTGGATGTGGGGTTTTCAAAAGAGCTCATCATTGTGGACGATGCGTCCGTCGACGGAACGACAGATGTGCTGAAAACTCTTATCGGGAGAGACAGTTTGCAGGTAGTTTTCCATGAACGGAATCGTGGGAAAGGTGCCGCGATCAGGACCGGCCTCGCGCATGTGACTGGTGATATTGTGGTCATTCAGGATGCCGACATGGAGTATGACCCGGACGATCTCCCGCGTCTCATTCGCCCGATTGTCAGCGGGAAGGCCGACGTCGTGTATGGAAATCGCTTCCATGGAGAGTCGCATCGTGTATTGTATTTCTGGCATTCTGTCGGGAATGGAGCTCTGACTTTGGCATGTAATATATTGACGAATCTTAATTTGAGTGACATGGAAGTCGGGTACAAGGCGTTCCGCGCGGATGTGATTTGCCGCATGCATTTACGGTCTGATCGCTTTGGGTTTGAGCCGGAGGTGACGGCGAAGGTGGCCAAGCTTGGGTGTCGTCTCTTTGAAGTGCCGATCTCGTACTACGGCAGAACGTATGCCGAAGGCAAGAAGATTACATGGAAAGATGGCATTGCGGCGTTGTGGTGTATGGTGCGATACCGACTCGGTGATTGAGGGGGCTCTGATCTGCGGTATCGTCAATGGACCTTAGGACTATGCCAATCGAGGAGGAGGGGTATCCCAGCACTGAACTGCCATCGTTTGGTAATGCACCGAATTATTATGCAGCGATGTTGGAATACTTTGGTCCACACCTCGGGGGCCAGGTCGTAGAGGTGGGTGCTGGGATTGGAACGTTCTCGCAATGCCTTTTGAGCTTTCCTCAAATTACGGCACTCACGGTTATCGAGCCTGCTAAGAACTTGTTTCCGATACTCCGCAAGAAACTCTCAGAAAATTCGAAAGTACGACTCGTGAATGGGGACTTGCAAAGTGTTGCCAGTTCGCTCTCGTGCGATTCGGTTGTGTTGATCAATGTGCTGGAGCATGTTGAGAATGACGAGGAACTCTTGAGTACGATTCATCAGGTCCTCAGGCCAGGAGGAACTGTGTTGCTGTTTGTGCCGGCAGGACCAGGTCTTTATGGGTCCCTCGATGAAGAATTCGGGCATATCCGGAGATATCGGAAGGGCGAATTGGGTGCATTGCTGACGAAGGTAGGTTTTCAGGTCGGATGCCTTCGGTATTTTAATTTTCCAGGGATTTTTAGTTGGTTTGTCTTCGGGAGAATCTTCAAATGTAAAACGTTGAATCCACGGAGCGTCTGGCTGTATGACCGAATATTTATGAGTTGGATTCCAAGATGCGAACGCATCTGGGAGCCAGTGTTGGGACAAAGCGTACTCGCAGTCTGTACAAAACCCCAGAAGGGGAATAACTAGAATTGGCAATACTGTCAGCTCTTTCCCCATGCCTCTCATTTGTTTTTCTTCTGCTGATGAGTCGCGCATCCAGCTTCTCTTGGAGAGAGTCAATTCTGGCGGCGGCCGTCGTTTGGGGACTCCTGCTGACGATCATCACGGAAGCGTTGTCCACTTTGGGAGCACTGTCCTATCCGGCGATTCTCTCCTCCTGGCTCTTGAGCGGTGCCGCACTGGCTGTTCTTTACCTGTGGTGCTTCATGGACAAAGGGCTCATTTCTGTGAGCGTTCGTCCCGTGGCCAGCCTGCCGCTCCTGTTTGTGTTGCCGATTGGTTTCATCGTCGCTCTCACGGGGCTCACCGCCTTCGTGGCTCCTCCGAATAATTATGATTCTCTGACCTATCACTTGGGCCGAGTTGTGCATTGGGTCCAAAATCATAGCGTGCAGCACTATCCGACCACGATCGATCGGCAGCTATATATGCCCCCGTGGGCGGAGTTTGCCGTGACCCATTACTATGTTCTAAGTGAGGGGGACTTCCTATCTAATGGTGTGCAATGGTTCAGTATGTTGGGCAGTCTTACCGGTGTGTCGCTTATTGCGAAGCAGCTTGGTGGGAATAAGGAAAGTCAACTATTTGCGGCGCTTATTGCCGCATGTCTTCCCATGGGCATCCTGCAGGCATCCAGTACCCAAACTGACTACGTGGTGACTTTTTGGTTGGTGTGCTTTGTTCATTACATGCTTCGGCTCTTAGAAGTATCGGAGCAGCAATTGCCTCTGTGGGCCCATTCGAGCTTGGCTGGACTCAGTCTTGGCCTGGCGATCCTCACAAAGCCAACGGCCTACCTTCTTGCTGCTCCCTTCTTGGCTTGGTTTGCTCTCTCCATGGTTCGGAGGTGGGGAGTTGGGTCCGCCAAGATTGTGCTCGCTATTACGGCGATAGCGGTAGTCGTGAATTGTCCGCACTATTTCCGAAACGTTGATGTATATGCTTCCCCTTTGGGCCCTCAATCCATCACTGCAGCGACGACGAACATGTCAGTTATTGCACGTGGAGAAGTGAGTCAGCTTCTATCCACGGTCGCGTCCAATCTCATGAGGAACACCGCCTCAGAAATGACCACGCCGTTCTATTATGCGAATCGGATGATGGAGGTTGTGGTTGGCGTAATAGAAGCGTTCGTGTTTCGAAATAGAGATGCAAATGAATTTAGACTGAGCAAGCAACAGAATCATCAGAATCACGAAGACTATTCCGGCAATCCAATTCATCTTTTCCTGATCGTTTTCTGTGGGGCTGTGTTGATCGGCAAAGCAAGACGAGGACATGTGTCGGTAATACAATATTTTGCCCTGACTTTGTTTGTAGCATTTCTTGCTTTCTTTCTCTTCCTTCGTTGGAATGTTTGGATTACGAGACTGCATTTGCCGCTCTTTGTCCTGGGTGCGTCTGTTATTGCCGTCACATTTAGCGGGCCTCTCCTTGTTCGAGCGCGGACAGGCATCGTGGTTCTGCTCGTCGTCGCATCGCAATTTGCGCTGCTCTATAACGAAACTCGTCCACTAATTGGAGGGAAGAGTATTTTCGTAGTCCCCAGACTGGAGCAATACTTCCGAAATAAGCCAAACTTGTTCCCGCAATATTCCCATGCCGTGTTTCTGTTGAAGGACAAACTGTGCACTCAGGTCGGTTTCTTGAGCCAAGATATGGATAGCGTGGAATATCCTCTTTGGGTCATGCTAGAAGGAGGGGCAGTAGGCAGTTTGCGGATCGAGCACTTTCGAGTCGCAAATCAGTCTGCCAAGGCTTCTGCGCCTGGTGGTATGAGTGACTTTATCCCCTGTGGCCTTGTGGCCGTGGATATGAGTGAATGGCCAGATCTGATCAGAGAAGAAGGCAGAGAATATGGTAAGGCTTGGATGGGAAAGGAAGCGGCGGTTTATGAAATTAGATAACACGAGCAGGCTATTGAAAAAGCCCGCTGGCATCATTCTCGCCATGCTCAGACCCTCGGAACAATGGGCCGATTTCATTCCAGAGCGCATCGACACTACGTTTGGCGACTTTGCGGAGTAGAGTTTTTAGCTTTGAGAACAGTTCTCCGATGGGGTTGAGGTCGGGGTGGTACGGCGGCAGATTACGCAGTGTTGCGCCCGCGCCTTCGAAGGCGTCTCTTACCCCTGCGACTTTGTGGCTGCGCAACTTATTCACAATGACAATGTCTCCAGGGTGCAAGGTGGGGCACGAACATGTTCGCACATAGACCACGCCTCCCCACCCATGGCGCCGTCGAGCACCATCGGGGCGGTGATTGTGAAAGAGTGAACGCTCGCCCAAGCTTGATCTAATCTTCATTATTCTCCCTCGCCGGATAGTTTATAGCTCACGGCCATCGTAGCCATTTTGGCTACGATGGCCAGTCGGTGAGCCTCGTGCTCCTCGCCAGTCTTCTGTGGCATCTCGCAACAATCACTGGGTCAGCGCTGTGGCTTTTAGCTCCAGGGCTATCGGAGGCTTACGGCTAATCATGTGATTTGACAGGAGTAAAGGATAGGCCGGTTCCTCTTGATAATGGCACGGTCTTGGCACAAGAGAGGGGCATGGTATGGCTATTGCCGGCTGTTCTCGGAATGATAGCGCTCGCAAGTTGCTCAGGTGAAAAGGCTCGGGTTACGACGGACGAGCTTCGAGCGACCAGCCAAACTGTTCGCGCGCCGATAGAATTTGCTCCGCCTTCCCCCGACACAATTCCAGGCAGTCAATTAGGTGAGCAGATCCGGCTTGGCTATGAGATTGTCGTCAATACACAGGAGTATGCCCGACCCTATGTCGGTAATCGCCTCAACTGTACCAACTGCCATCTCGACGGCGGGCTGAATCCAAGCGCCGTTTCATTCGTCGGTCTTGCCGCGATTTATCCCGAGTACCGCCCCCGCAGCGGGAAGGTGAATACGCTCGCCGATCGTGTCAACGAGTGTATGGAGCGGAGCCTGAATGGGCGGGCATTTCCGCCGGACAGCTCCAAGCTACAGGCCGTCGTCACCTATATCACCTGGCTCTCGCGCGGAGTGCCTCAAGGAGCGACATTATCTTGGCGGGGCCTCCAGCGCATTGAGTCACGTCGCCCGCTCGATGTAGGCAACGGAAAGAACGTGTTTGCGGGTAAATGTGCCTTCTGTCACGGCTCCGATGGCCAAGGGACGATGGCCGCGCCGCCGGTCTGGGGACCTCAGTCGTACAACATTGGCGCGGGCATGGCGCGGGTGACGGTGGCTGCCGACTTTATCAAGGCGAACATGCCGCGCAGCTGGGGTTGGAGCCTGTCGGATGATGACGCCTATGATGTCGCGGCCTATATCAATGCCCAACCGCGGCCGGATTTCCCCGGTAAAGCGAATGATTGGCCGAAGGGCGGCAAGCCGGCGGATGCACCGTATTAAAGAGACCCTTTGAGAGGGTGGTGTTGTCACGATGAACGCGATGCTCATTACACTTCTCGTCAGCCTACTGAGTGCTTCTGTCGCAGGGCTCAGTGGAGCAGCTGAGACGTCTCAGGATCCGCATCGAGTGGTCATGCACCTCAATTCAGGCGATGAGAAGGTGCAACGAGGCGCGTTGAATAATATCCGCAATCTCTATCAAGAGATCGGGCGCGAGCATCTGCTGGTCGAGTTGGTTGTGCATGGCGCCGGGCTGACGCTGTTGACGAAGAAAGATTCGAGGTTGGCGCCGGAACTGACGCAACTGAAGACGGCCTATGATGTCGAGTTCACCGCCTGCTCCAATACGATGAAAGCTCAGGGCCTTACGCGGGCGGATTTGCTCGATCAGGTGGATCGAACGGTTCCCGCCATGATTCGATTGATGGAGCTGCAAGAGCAAGGCTGGGTCTATATCAAACCGTGATACTGAAATGAAGAAAAACATTCCAAATCGTCCCGACACGTCTCACGAGGATGCGAGTCCGGTACTCCCATGGTGGGCCGGCGGGATCGGGATCGGCCTCGTCTTGATCGTCGCCGTTGGATTGGTTCAACCCATCGGTGTCTCGACGCAGTATGTCGTGTTGGACGGCGTGCTCCTGCACTCTGTGTTTCCGGACGTGGCATCGAGGAGCCCCTACTTGGCCAAGACCGCGCAAGGATGGACGCTGGCCACCTACGAGTTCTTCTTTGTGTCGGGGATCCCGCTCGGAGCATTGGTGGCAACGATGGCCACCGCCCGCTTCAGGACCAGAGTCGTGCCGGTCGAATGGGAAAAACGGTTCGGCCCGAATCCTGGGAATCGGTTGGTGTGGTCCTTTCTCGGCGGATTTCTCCTTCTCTTCGGCGCCCGCTTCGGCGGTGGCTGCACCTCCGGGCACATGATCAGTGGGATATCTCAATTGGCCATCAGTTCTTTTGTCTTTTCGGCAGCGCTCTTTATCAGCGGGATTGTCACGGCGCGCGTACTCTATCGGGACGGAGGGCCAGGATGTTGACACTCGCACTGGGGTTGGCGCTCGGGGCGGTGTTTGGAGCCCTGCTCCAGCTCTCCGGCGCGTCGAGTCATACCAAGATCGTCAACGCGCTACGGCTGAAAGATCTGACCATCATGAAGCTGATTTTGATGGCCATCGGCGTCGGGCTCATGGGCGTGCATCTGTTGGATTTGTTCGGTCTCGCCAACATGAAGGTGAAAGAACTGTATCTCCTCGGAATCGTGATCGCCGGTGGAATCTTTGGTGTGGGATTTGCGCTCACGGGATACTGCCCCGGTACGGCACTCGCAGCTTGTGCAGAGGGTAAACCGGATGCCTGGGTGACTGTGTTGGGCGGATTATGCGGAGCGCTCGCTTTCGCATTCCTGTTTCCTGAGGTCGAAGAGTCTCTGATGACTATCGGTCGATATGGCCCGGTGACGCTCCCAGACGCGATTGGGATTCACGGCATCTGGATTGCGGTGCCGTTGGGAGTCGTCTGCATCTGGCTGGCGATGCGATTGCCTGAGCAGCCCGCATGATTCACGAGCATTTCTGCTGCAATCGCCGATCCGCTGTTCCGACGAGTCTACGGCCGGCGGGCTTGCCCCTCGGACCTTCGACGTACTACACGAGTACGCCTCAGGTCCTCCAGGTTCCGCGCGTCGGTCTCACGACGCGGCTCTGCGATTTCGCAACGAACTGTCATGAATCATGCCGGCTAGGAGGTGCGCGATGACACTCACTGTGGTCTACCATGGTGGCACTCGGTACGACATTACGAGCGGCACGCATCGGGTTGTCACCGATCAACTGGTCGAGGATGGGGGACAGGATGCCGGCATGAGCCCTGTCGAACTCTTCGTCGGTTCACTTGCCAGCTGTGTCGGGTATTTTGTGGGCCGCTATTGCGACCGCCATCAGATCTCGACCAAAGGGCTGAGCGTCGAGGCGGAATGGACCATGGCGGAGCAGCCGCATCGGGTGGGCCAGGTGACACTGACGATTCACTTGCCGCATCGCGTGACGGCCGCACAAAGCGAGCGGCTCCTCAAAGTGGCACATGGCTGCACCGTGCATCAATCCCTCGCGGTGCCTGCCGGCGTGGCGATCGAACTCAATCCGCATCCTCCTGCGGAGAAACTCTCGTGAAAGGAGCCGCGATGTTGAATGTGAGAGTCCGGGTGGTCATTGGAAGCGTTGCGCTCGTGTTGTTGGGACTCATGTCGTCCCCGCAATTGTCTTTTGGGGGCGATCAAGCGCGCGCGAAAGACATCATCCAGCAGACCTGTGTGCAATGCCACCGGCTGGAAGGTCAGCCGGATTCGCGCTTCAAGCTTCACGCTCCTGACTTGATGTGGGCCGGCAGCAAGTACCAACGGTCGTGGCTCATTCGTTGGTTGACCGGTCAGGAGGCTCCGCTCTATGCGAAGGGATATATGTGGGACCTGACACCCGTTCCGTCCAAGCACCCGATGGTCACGGAGTCGGAGGCGAACGCACTCGCGGATTACTTTGTCGAACACAAGAAAGATCCGCGCGTCACCATCGGCGTGTTCGATCTCTCGAAAGTCACCAAATTCGACGTGAAGTTTGGTGCGGCGGCTTTTAAAGCCCATGCCTGCCTTGGCTGTCACGTGATCGAAGAGAACGGCAAGTTCATCGGAGGTCCGCAGAGCGCATCGCTCGCCACGGCAGGACAGCGGTACAACCAGGATTGGCTCTTCCGATTCGGGCAGAATCCGCAAGACTTCACGCCGCACAGCGGCGAGTTTTTGGCCGATGCGACGGAGCCACAACTCCGCGCGGTGATTGGGTTCCTTATGGTGCAGGGCGTGAAGGACTTCACGTATTACGAGCCCTGGACGAGCCGTGAATTCGAGATGGCCAGCGTGGATCGGGGGAAGGTGGTTTATAAAGAGTATTGTTCGCAATGTCACGGCGCGACGGGCAAAGGCGACGGACCGGCAGCGTCCGGTCTGGAACCCAAACCGGCGATACATGCCAACATTCCATTCGAAAAGCTCCCGATCGAATATCTCTACAACGTCATCAATCATGGCGGGCCGGCAGTAGGCAAATCGCCGAACATGCCCTATTGGAATTTGACGATCGGTCAACAGGGCGTGGCAGATGTGATCGCCTATTTGAAAGTGACATTCAAAGGAATAGCGGATGTTGCCGCTGTAGGTGGAGGCGCTCAAGGCGGTGCCTGTGTGCAGCCGCGCAAGACGGCCAAGGCGCCGGAAGATTTCCTGACGAAGACCAATCCGCTTTCGTCATCTGCGGGTTCAATCCAAGCAGGTAAAGAGTTGTTCCTGAAAACGGCACAGCCGATTGCTTGTGCGATGTGCCATGGAGAACAAGGCGATGGGAAGGGGATCATGGGGGCAGCATTGGTGCCGCCGCCGCGCAACTTCACGTGCGGCACGATGATGCGCGAGATTTCGGATGGACAGTTGTTCTGGATCATCAAAAATGGCTCCCCGGGAACCGGCATGATGTCGTTTGCTTCGTTGCCGGACGAACAGGTGTGGCAGCTGGTTCACCATATTAGGAGTTTTGCAAAGTGATTCGTGGGCGAGGCAGTGCCTGCAAGTTCGAAGAACGAGCGGCGGAGTCAAGCGTGGCGACGTTCATTATTTCAGGCAGTCGAGGAACGGACGATCCCATGATGACGATCTCGCTGTTCATGGCCGCAAGACGGCCAAAGAGCAAACACACGAAGTGGTGCTGGGGCTGGGAACGAAGCCATCACGTTGGAGAGAACAGGTGTGGCTGATCAATATACTCGGTGTGAACCTGGCTCCGTTGAAAGAACTGCTCGCTTCTATGGTAGCTGTGAGTTCGTGGGAAGGAGGTGGTTAGGCCAAGGCCGTTGCGATGGGCCGAAAGTAGCAATGAGGAATGAGTGGGTGAGAAATGTACCTATATCCTTAGTCAAGGAGGAAAGAATGAGAGTCCGACGATACGGATCAACCATGTTAACCATTCCGCTCGCTATCGCGACATTGATGGTCTGGAGTGATGGTCCTGACATCGCGTATGCACAGACCAAGGGGATGGAGGCGCCGCCCTCAAAGGTGGAGATCATCATCAAGGACCGTCAGCACGGCTATGAAACGGTCGGGATCACGATGCCGTCGCAGGACACGATCATCGTCGTCAAAAACCAGGATTCTGTCACTCACGGGTTAGCGTCAACGTTGTTCAAAGACATTCCCGTGAAGGTGGAGGGAGGGACTGAGATACGAGGAAAGCAATTTAAATCGTTCCATGTCGACGCGGGAAAGACGATGACGCTGCGTTTCGCGACGGCGCCCTCGAACTTCGATCCGATGACAGGTGGAGCCGAAAGTGTGCGACATGCCCTGTGGTGCGACATCCATCCTGAGGTGAAAGGGGAGTTATTTATTATTGAAACTCGTGGGGATATAGGGGGTGGATGAGTGGCGTCCGGGTCACACTCTGAAACGTGTCTCGCCATGGGGTAGAATCTGTTATCTTTCTTCTCAGGAAGGCGGCTCAGGGTGAGGATTCCAGTCCTGGTTGGCGAAAGTTCAGACCGGAGCTGAGCCGGGACTGGTGGAGCTGTTGTTGTGATGGGTAACGCTGAGGTGAGCGGCTGTGCCGGTTGTGGGTAAAGGACACACCACATGAAAGGGTTCAGGAGACACCCTGCTCGTGCTGTGGTTGTCTGGCTTGGGTGTGTGATTGGCGTCGGAGTGTTTGCCATACTGTCTACCGTATGGGCGAAGGAGATCGCGTTTGTCGCTCGGGAGGTCGAAGATCAGCAAGTGGTTTGGCTTCCCGGGGAAATCGTCATTCACCGGAGCACGGATTTCAGGGAGCCATTGATTTTTCGGTTTGAGAATCCTACCGAACGGACCCATGTGTTTGAAGCCCCGGCATTGTTTGAGTCTTTCGAAGAGGGAGGTGTTCAGATCACCAGGCCCGTTCGGATTACCATTCCGTCTAAGGGGACTGAGCAGACCGTGATCGACAGGGATCGGATGGCGAGCGATGCGATCGCTGCCGAGGGAGAGACGGTGACCTATCGATTCTACTGCCCTCTTCATCGGGTAGACGCCGATATGGGTGGCAGAATAGTTGTGGGGCAATAACCAGAGAGTCGCGCTGTTTGTTGAGAAAGGCGTACGTTGGGTAGACTCTATCCCGAGCTTGGTTTTGGATGGGATTCAGTCTCTGCATTGCAGGTACGGTCATGAATACATCGTCCATTGCTCGGAAAAACACGGGTGCGTCCCTGAGCTTCGCGCCGTTGGCTCGCTGAGGAAAGCCGATTTTCAATTTTGAGAGAGGTTCTAACCAGCAGTCGTTGATCAGCTAAAACTGAGAGCTGTCAGCTATCAGTTTGCAAGGAGTTACTCATGGGAAAATTTATTATATCAGGTAGTCGAGGAACTGATGATCCCACAATGGCGACGTTGCCGTTCATGGCTGCCAAGACGGCCAAAGAGCAAGGACATGACGTCGTGCTCTGGCTCTGGAATGAAGCGGTCACGCTCGGACGCAAAGGAACCGCCGATCATGTGACAGGGGTGAACCTGACCCCGCTGAAAGATGTGCTGGCCGCCGTGCAAACTGCGAACATTCCCATCTGGGTCTGCGGGGCCTGTGCTGTGGCTCGGCAGATCGGCACAGGAGATCTTGTTTCTGGCGCCACGATCAAAGGCATGGCAGACTATATCAAAGCCGTCGCCGAACGTGATCGCAATGTGGTGTTCTGATTCTGCATTAAAGGAAGGAATCTCTGTATGGCACTCGATGGCGAATCGACCGGGAAGTCAAAAGGCCGAGCGGGTCGGCGGGCTGAGGCACACATTGACCAGTCCGTCGAACAGGACGGGCGTCTCGATGCTAATGAGCTGGAGGCCATTCCTACAATGGTGCCGCGGGAAGGAGACGGTTATCGAGCCCTGCGTATCGGATCTGTCGGCCAGGGGCTTGGACGTATCGGCGAATTGGGCAGCGCCTTGACCGAGGACGATCTCCGAAGGGTCAACACAAGGAAAGGGTTTCTGAAGCTCCTCGAAAACAAAGCCGTCGATATCGAGGAAGTGCGAAAGACCCTGCTATACGAACAGGAATTACGACAGTTGCAGGTTGAATTGGTCAGGCTGCAACGGTGGGTTCAGAGCAGTGGGGAGCGAATCGCAATTTTGGTTGAAGGACGCGATGCGGCCGGGAAGGGCGGCACGATCCGCCGGTTCACCGAGCATCTGAATCCCCGCGCCATGCGGGTGGTCGCGCTGCCCAAACCGTCGGATGAGGAACGGGGGCAGTGGTACTTTCAACGCTATATCCGTCAGCTGCCCAACAAGGGCGAGATCGTATTCTTCGACCGCAGCTGGTACAACCGGGCGGTGGTCGAACCGGTAATGGGATTCTGCAGCAAGAATGAACATCAGCGGTTTCTGCAGCAGGTTCCGGAATTCGAACATATGCTCTACGAAGACGGGGTGACCATCATCAAGTTTTGGTTCTCCATTTCTAAGGAAGAGCAGGCAAAGCGATTCGACGCGCGCAGGCAGAATCCACTCAAGCAATGGAAGTTGAGCCCGGTCGATGACAAGGCGCAAGAGTTGTGGGACTCCTATACCCGCTACAAAGAGGAGATGTTCAGCAAGACGCACACGACGTACAGCCCCTGGATTATCGTCAAAGCGAACGATAAGCAGGCGGCGCGTTTGGAAAGTCTCCGGCACGTGCTGAATCTGTTGCCCTACAACGGCAAGGATGACGCCCCGATCCGCCTGGCGCCGGACCCCAACGTGATCACTCGATTCCACCGCAAGATGGTAGAGCTGGATTTGTAATACGCTGCAGCAAGAAACCTTCTGCGTTTGACTCATACGATCACGGTTCATTTTCCAAGTTTGCCGTATTCATGCCGGGTGCGTCCACCGTTGCATTTTGCCTCAGTTGCCTGCCTAGATCGTTGCAAGACTCCCCAGTCCCGCAAGCACGATAGAACGAGACCACTATTTCCATTACTGAACACGCTGTTAATCCAAGACTATTTGGAACTCTGATTTTTTCAGATTGGCATAGAGGTTGCTGATCCATACATACGAGCCGTCGAGGCAGCCCTGCTGCTCGATGAGGAGAATGATTTGTGATCACGCAACTAGTCAACATCAAGAGGAGGGTGCTATGACCACGTTAGCCAGGCCGGGTGTTCCTGCTGGGGGGTTCAAGACGATTGGACAAGTGCGTGCCACGAACGATCTGGTGTTTACTCGAAAACAAAATGCGATGGGGATTGCCGTTGAGTTGTTGACGACGCATACGCCGGGAGCGCCGGTGGTCGACGGCGAGGGGAGGTTCGCCGGATTCATCAGCGAGTTCGACATCCTCCGGGCGCTGGAAGCGGGGAAGGATCTGAACCGGCTGGCCGCAGAGGACATTATGGTGAAAGACCGCATCGCCGTGACAGATGAGACGAGTTTCGATGAGGCGGTGAAGCTCATGGAGGATAAGCGGCTTCTCAACCTGCCGATCGAGAGGAACGGCAAGGTCGTCTATTCGATCACGCGGCACGATCTGCTGCGGGCCTGGATCGGCCTTGGAGTCGATATTGAATCTAATGCCCCGTAAGTGGTGTCTGTGTGTTGAGGGTCTGCACGATGTGAGACCGACGCTGGCGGACTATTTCGGCATCCTGTGAGAGGAGGAAGGTGATGAAACTGAATATGTTCGCATTGATAGCCGTCATTGTTTCCCTTGCCATTCCCGCCGGGGCAGCCGAACGGCACATGATGCAGCCACGGGTGCCGGACGACAAGCTGGCCGAAGCGCGCGCACTCACAAGCCCGTTGCCGAGTTCCCCGGAGATTGTCGAGCAGGGCAAAGCGCTCTATAACGGTAAAGGGACCTGCTTCAACTGCCATGGGAAAGACGGAGGAGGCAATGGGCCGTTGGCTGCCCAGTTGAATCCATCGCCTCGCAATTTCCAGCACCATGGATTCTGGCGCCACCGTACGGAAGGTGAAATCTTCTGGGTGATCAAGAACGGATCGGTCGGTACTGCCATGGTTGGATTCGGCGGACAACTGACGGACGAAGAAATTTGGAGCATCATCCAATACGCACGCAACTTCGCCGGTGCACATGGACCTGGCATGATGGGACGAGGCGGCGGCATGGAACACGGCGGGCGGAGAGGTGGGATGGGCGATTGTGAGGGCGATGCCTGCGGTCGGTAACTGTCATACTCAATTTTTATTCTTGAATGTTCAATTGAACATTCAAGAAGTGCGCAGTGACTATTTCTTGGAAACGCGAAATACGCGTCATGAAGAACGCGATCTCGGATGATTGTGCGACAAACCGTCATGAATAAATGGTGGCTCGTGATGATCTCGTGATAATTTTGAAGTTCATGATTGGGGAGCCGATACTATGCCCCTTCAGTTCCATTCATACCTCAATGCCTCGCAAATGAACTGAATCTTTTTGAAGTTACTTGTCTATTACAGTCAGTCGAATGGGTGAGGTCTTTCTGGCCTGGATGAACTAGGCGAAGCCTGATCATCCCTCAACCTCAGGAGGTGTATCGTGGTGAGAAAAGGACTATTAGCCATTGTTGCGATTGCTGTCATCGGCTGTAGCGGGGTCGCGCCCCAAAAGGCCGTGAGCGGTGAGCCCGCAAGCCCTGCCGTTGGATACGAGATCCATGTGCAGGCCCCGCACATGATGACGGACGGCACGGTGGGTGGCCCGTTCCATCATTATTGCAAGGGAATTTCCGACAAGATTCTCCAGTGCCTGCTATTTGAATCAACTGATCCGAAGGCTCCATTAGTGGGGATCGAGTATTTTGTCGCCAAAGACCTGACACGAAAGCTTCCCGCCATTCAGTGGCATCGACACTTTCACGACCATAAGGTAGAAATCGCGACAGGCCGGGTCCAAATCCTCGATATGCCGGCTGACCAGGCTGCCAAGGTGGCAGAAATTGCAGCGGGGACAGACGGGGTGATCTATCACCTCTGGCAACATGGGCAGGAATTCCCGGACGGCACGGTGAGTTTTCCTCAGTCCCTGGGACACAAATTCACTGGGTTCTCCGACAACAAATAGGACGAAGAGAGGAGGCCAGCCTCGGTCCTTGTGGGCCGGGCTGGTCCCTGTCGATGATCGATCGTTTGTGATGGATCGCGCAATGAAATGAGAGGATGAGCGATGCGTCTGTATTTCCTGTTCATGGCCTTTGTGGTGGCAGCGCTCAACTTGTTGAACATGCCGGTCTTTGGGGCCGATGACGCTGTGCTCAAGCCCCGAGTGCCGATTGACCAAATCGAGGAAGCCAGAACCTGGACGAATCCGTTGCCGGCGACCGCGGACACGATTGAGGAGGGAAAGAGGATTTTCCATGGGAAAGCCTTCTGTATGACCTGTCACGGGAAAGATGGTAAGGGACTGGGGGCAGACATTGAGCCAGGTACTCTGAAAGGTCCATTGCCGCGCGACTTCACCAACCGAGATTGGCAAGCTGCTCGAACCGATGGGGAACTATTTTTGATTTTGAAGAATGGCAGCAAGGGTACGGCGATGGCCTCCTTTGTCCCGCTCGTACTCACAGAAGAAGAGGCCTGGCAGGTACTACGATACGTGCGGTCATTCGGTCAACCGTAAGGGGTCTTCATCGCCTGCTAGGCTTGCCCCATGAGTGTCCTGCCCCTGATGAACTGACGAATTTTCGTGCTCACCTCCTGAAATACAGCGAAGGGCAGATCCAGCCGACCGTTTGCGTAAAAAGCCAGAAATGCCTGAAGCATGAATGCAGAAGATGGCAGTGTCACGAACAGGCGTGAACCCTTTCCCGTGACCGTGCCTCTCATCGAAAGGCATCTCTTACAAAAAGGAGGGGACAAAAAATGATATTCGAACAGCGTAACCCACATGCCTGCCGTACGTATCTGATCGGCGACGAGAAGAGTCGTGAGACGATCCTGGTCGATCCGGTTCTGGAGCACGTCGAGGAATACCTCAAGACCCTGGATCAACGGAAACTCACGCTGACGCACGTCATCGATACACATACCCATGCTGATCATATTTCCGGTGGGGCGGCGCTCAAGGATAAAACGGGCTGCGAATACGTCATGCATCAAAAGGCTCCAGCTCGCTGCGTTACCGTTCACCTGACGGACGGGTTCGCCTGCCATCTTGGGAATATTCCTGTGAAGGTCATGACTACGCCGGGGCATACGAAAGACAGCGTTGCGCTAGTGCTGGAGGATCGCATTCTGACCGGAGACGTCCTGTTTTTGGACGATGCTGGCGCCGGGCGCACGGATCTGCCCGGCGGCGATCCCGGCGAACATTGGGACAGTATGCAGCGGGTGCTCGGCCTGCCTGATCATCTCATCGTGTATCCGGCCCACGAGTACCGGGGGCGCCAACCATCGAGTTTAAAAGACCAGAAACTCCGCAATCCCAATTTGAAACCCCGCACCAAGCAGGAATATATCGACTATCTCGAAGGCCTCACGCTCGGTCCCGCCGATTGGATGAAGGATGTGTTGAAGGCCAACTATGCCTGCGCACGCGATCCCAAGGCAGCCTGGATTCCCGTCGACGTACCGGCCTGTGAGGTCAAAGGGACGTTGGAAATTGGGGCGAACGATCAGCTGGTCGTCGGTATTCCTGTGGAGGAAGTCTCAGGTAAACTTGCCGCGGGAGCCAGCATGCTCCTGCTCGACGTGCGTGACCCCCACGAGTTGAGCGGGGAACTTGGCCATATCAATGGGGTCACCAACATCCCGGTCGCTAAGCTTTCGCATCGACTGTCCGAGTTAGAGACCTATCGCGACCGAGAGATCGTCGCAATCTGCAAAGCAGGAGGCCGTGCCCATACCGCCGCGCAGATCCTCATGCAGGCCGGGTTCCCCAAAGTTCAGGTGATGATGGGTGGTATGACCGCGTGGAAGCAGGCAGCCTTCCCCACAAAGGCGTAATGGGCAGGCATGAAGAAAAAGAATGCCTTCCATGATCTGTCGGCCGGTCGGATGAATGTTTGGCATTCAGTCGATCAATGGATCAAGAGATTCGGAACTGCGCCACGCGTGACGAACAACGCGTGAAAGACAACGATTCGCTATTACCCCATGACCATTGACCAAGCGGGATTGGCCATTCTGTCAGGAGGATTGATCGGCCTCGCGCTTGGCGCCACAGGCGGAGGTGGCTCTCTTCTGGCAATCCCGCTGCTGGTCTATCTGCTCGGGATGAAGGTGCAGCCCGCCACTGTTCTGTCGTTGATGGTGGTTGCGGCGTCGGCGTTGATCGGCGTGTATCAACGAAGGAAGTCCGGTGAGGTGAGGGTGAAGCCCGGATTGATCTTCAGTGTCACCGGCGCAGCCGGCGCGTGGGTTGGTGCACTCGGCCATCGGTTCGTGCGGGGAGAAACGGTGCTCCTGCTGTTCAGCATCTTGATGATTGTGGTGGCCTGGCGGATGTGGCGAAGCAGCGGTCAAGATGACAGCCGATTTACCGGCGAGAGCTGTGCCGAACGCTTTCCCCGTTCCTGCTGGGTCAAGGTCTCGCTGATCGGCATGGTCGTCGGGCTGTTGACCGGATTCTTCGGCGTCGGCGGCGGCTTCGTGATCGTGCCGGCGCTCACTCTTGTGCTGGGGTTTCCCATGAGGATGGCCGTGAGTACCTCTCTGCTGATCATCTCGTTGGTCGCCGTCGGAGGGTTGGTCGGCCATCTACAAACGGGGCAGCTAGATTGGCCTCTCATCGGTCTCTTGCTGCTCGGCAGCGCCATAGGCATGACCGGGGGATCGTGGGGCGCTCAACAGGTCTCACAGGCGACGTTGGCAAAGGGTTTCGCCGCCATCGCAATCCTGGTCGCCATTGTCATGATTATTCACAACGGCATGAAGCTGGTCGGGGGAAGCGTATGAATCCGAACATGGAACCGAGAGCCCAAGGCACCACGGATTTTGGCCCCATCGGACGAAAGGGGAAATGTTCCGAATGATGAATAATGGATTTGTCGGTACCAGCATGGTTGGATTTGGCGGGCAACTGACGGACGAAGAAATTTGGAGCATCATCCAGTATGAGCGCAGCTTCGCCGGCGCGCATGGACCGGGCATGATGCGCCATGGAGAGGGTATGAGACCCATGATGGGACCAGGCGGAGGAATGGGCGGCATGGGCGGGATGGAACACGGCGGACCGAGAGATGGGATGGACGGTTGTGAGGGCGAGGCTTGTCATAAATCCGACTCAAACCACTAACGACTCAACTACTGCGTCACTGGCCTTTCAGTGCTGCACGCCTCAGCCGCCTGGCGCGTTGTCGCCATTTGCGACAGCGATACTTCTCGCATCTGTGGCATTAGTCTGCAAGCCATCGCATAGTTCCTCTTTCCTTCCCAGCATAACCACTTAGTTATGTGCCATTTTTCTCTCGTGAAGCCTATGCGCAGAGAGTGGCATGACACTCGCAACGACCTTCTTCCGAACTCTTCTTCCTTGAATCAACCAGAGTCTGTGAATCTCCGTCGGTTTCGGTGACTCTCAATGATTGGGTTCAAATCAAGAAATTGATTGGTCTGATGGGTAAATGGCCATGAAGCCTATTTCTCTCGTCGCAGTGACCATCATCGTTGGATGCGTAATTGGGCTGACCGATGGAGACGTTCTTGGTGGGAGCGCAGTCGGTTCAGGAGAGAAGATTGTGAAGACCACTTGTGTGCAGTGTCATCGCATCGAAGGCAAGCCCGCAGCGCGCCGAACGAAGCAGGCGCCGGATCTCATCTGGGCCGGGAGCAAGTATCGGGGGGACTGGCTTGTCGTGTGGCTGCAGAACCCCGAGTTCAAACATTACCCCGTCGGCTATGACTTTCGTCCAGACCGGAAGAAGCGGCATCTCACCTTGCCGGTGGATCAAGCGAAGGCCGTGACCGACTTTCTCGCCACGCGGAAGGACGCTCGAACCAAAGAGGGCGTGATGAAACCGGGAACAGCTGAGCAACTTCAGCGAGGGCAACAACTCTATCGAGAGCATGGGTGTCAAAACTGCCACCTCACACCGGCCACAACAGCTAAGGGTTATACGGGAGGCACGTCCAGTACCTCCTTCATCAAGTTGAATGAGCGTCTGAATGCAGATTGGGTCTATCGCTTCAACCAAAATCCGAACGATTTCGAGCCGGATAGCGGCGCCTATATTCCGAAGCCACCGCTGCCTGACGATGACATCTATGCCATTACCGCATACATGATGACGTTCAAATAAAGATGTGAATAAGCCGTCTTGATGGAGGCTCCATACGGGAACAAGCAGGAATCCGGATGAGGATAAGCTGGTTTAGACGGAGGGGAGTCTGGATGAACCGTATCATGATCGTATCAGCTGGATTGGGATTGGTCGGGTTCTTGAGCTTGACCGCTGTCGGGGAGGCACAGCATGAACAGGGGCATCCCATGATTAAGGAGGGGGCCCCCATCGATAGTCGGCAGGATGAACGTGTGGCGCTGGGTCTCAGCCAGGCGGCTGAAGCGGGCATGAAGCTGACCATGCGAGAGCACTTGGAAGCATTGCAGGCCATTGTGGCTGGTTTGGGCCGGCAGGAATTTGAGCAGGCAGCCAAAGTTGCGCATGAAGAACTCGGATTCCCCAAACATCACCAGGCCATGCAACGAGAGGGCGGGGCGACATTTCCTCCGAAGTATCACGAACTCGCGATGGCGCACCATCAGGAGGCCGAAGACCTGGCCAAGGTGCTTCTCTCGAAAAATATCAAGACGATCCTGCCGAAACTCGAAAGAACCATTGGGGCCTGTGTCTCCTGCCACCGGGCCTATAAGTTGTGACGGTTGATCATACTCGACGAGAAGACGAAGGGAATGATCTTCGAAGCCCTGAACCATGGAATACAAAACGCGTGTTTTCAAGACCCCGACCTTCTGAAGTATCACCCGAGAGCGCTTCCTACATGCGTGAGGGTGCCTTCGTAACGCTTGAAGGGTCGTGGATGTTCTCGATCAGGGTGGTGGACAGAGCCTGAGTTCGTTCCTGATAGCGCTTAAGCCGACGCGGTAGGAGCAAACCGAAAGAGGTGATCCCATGGAAACACAATCTGCACAAGAGAGACCAGTGAAGACACGCCGCGTGGTCGATATTAGGACCAAGAGTTCAGCCTTTCTTGCGGTACCGAGCAAGGCTGCTGTGTCTGTGTGCGACGACCCTCAAGTAGTCATCGCCAAGCGGGCGTATGATTTCTATGTGGACTGGGGCTGTTGGGACGGTCGTGCGCTCGACGACTGGCTCGAAGCTGAACGGGAAGTCCTGAGCCAAGTCCCGCCGATGTGAACAGGAGACAGAATCAACAACTCCGTTCCAAATAGTAGCGAGTAGCGACCTTGGACGGATTCACATGGGAGGTAAGCATCATGATGAAGAGACAGTGGGTTGTGGTATTGGGTGGAGTCGCCTGTCTAGTC
>JBDTSF010000198.1:0-14502 GCA_039931295.1 Nitrospirota bacterium
GGCCAAAGCAATAGCAATGGACTCGCAACGAAGACAGAGGAATAGGTCCCGAAGATCACACCCCACAAGAGGGCGAGAGAAAAGTCGTGTAAGACCTCTCCGCCGGCCAGCGCCAAAGGAATCAACACCAACACAACAGTCAAACTGGTCACGATCGTGCGGCTCAAGACTTGGTTGACCGCGTTGTTGATGATGGTTTCTTCGCTCTCCCGCCTCCGCATCCGGAGGTTTTCCCTGATTCGATCGAACACGACCACCGTATCCGTCATCGAGTAGCCAGCTAACGTCAGCAAGGCCGTCACGACAAGCAGGGTAATTTCTTTGTCCAGAATGTAAAAGGCGCCCAGTACCGCCAAGACGTCATGAAAGGTCGCCAAGGCCGCAGCGATGCCGAAGCGAAATTCGAACCGCGCCGCCACATAGAGGATGATCCCGGCAAAAGAAATGAGAACCGCAATGAGGGCGTCTTCTTGAAGTTTCTTCCCGATAGTCGGCCCAATTTCCGTACTGGAATCGACTACGAAATGGTTCGAGGGAAACTCCTTCGTAAAGATCGCCACAACCCGGTCGGCCACCTTCTCCTCGATGGTCGTCGATGCCTTCAGACGGATCAACAGCTTGTTGTCTTGACCGAACTCTTGAAGCTCAGCGTTACCGAGACCGTTCACCTCCAAGACTTTTCTCGCTTCGTCGATCCGAATTGCTTGATCGAACTTCAGCTGCACCGCGGTCCCCCCCGCGAAGTCGATGCCGAGATTCGCCGACCCTCTGCCAATTTGAATGATCGCCACAATGCCCAGCACCACCATGATGCCGGAAAAGAGAAAGGCCCAACGGCGCTTCCCCATGAAATCGATACTGGTTTTCCCGAGGATCTCCAACATGCCGGCTCCTTCGAACTAGATGCTTAACTGTCCCACTTTGTGTCGTTGATTCAAGAGGTCGAAAATGACCTTGGTCCCGATCAGGGCGGTAAACAGATTGATCCCGATTCCGAGACACAAGGTCACGGCAAATCCTTTGATCGGCCCTGTGCCGAAGAGGAACAACGCCACTCCCGTGATCAGGGTCGTCACGTGCGAATCGACAATCGTCAGTAGCGCCTTGTCATAGCCTCCATCGATCGCCAAACGAACCGCTTTCCCCGATCGCAGCTCTTCGCGAATACGCTCGAAGATCAGCACGTTCGAATCGACGCCCATCCCGATTGTGAGTACGATTCCGGCAATCCCAGGCAATGTCAGGGTTGCGTTCAATGCCGAGAGCGCTCCGACCAAACACAACAGATTGAGCATCAGCGCAAAATCTGCAATCACGCCAGACAGCCGGTAATACACGATCATGAAAATGACCACCATGGCACCGGCAAACAGCGTAGCCTGCACGCCCTTCTCGATCGAATCTTTCCCGAGCGACGGCCCGACCGTGAGGTCTTGAATGATCTTGAGCGGAGCCGGCAGCGCGCCGGCCCGGAGCACGATGGCGAGGTCGTTCGCCTCTTGCATGGAAAACGTTCCGGTAATTTGCGCGCGGCCCCCGGTGATGCGGTCCTGAATTACCGGCGCAGAATAGATCGTATTGTCGAGCACGACTGCCATGCGCTTCTTGATGTTGTCGCCCGTAATCCGTTCGAATTCACGACCGCCCTTCCCGTCAAATGTGATCGAGACATAAGGATCGTTGAATTGACCAATCGAGACCCGTGCATCGCTCAACACATCGCCGGTCAGCATGACCCGCTTTTTCACGAGATACGGAATGCGATATTCGCGGCCGGTGTCCTTGTCGACTCCTCGCTCAAAAAGAATCTGATCGCCGGCCGGCAGCTTGGACTCGGCCTGCTTGAGAACCTCTTCCTCCTTGTCTTTCGGAATACGGGAAGGCAAATCTAGCTTCGACTGGTTGTCCTCATCAAGCATCTTAAATTCGAGCAAGGCTGTCTCTTTGATCAAATCCCTGGCACGCTTGGGTTCTTTCACGCCTGGCAACTGCACGACGATCTGCTTCAACCCCTGCCGCTGCACGATCGGTTCCGCCACGCCGAACTGGTCGATACGGTTTCGGATCGTTTCCAACGCTTGGTTGATGGTGGAGTCCTTGATCCGTTTGATCTCGACTTCTCGCAACTCCCACACCAGCCGATTAGCCGATCCGGCAGACGCGGTCTCGCTGAAGGCCGGATAGTCGTCGATCAACTTCTGAATCTGCTCCTTGAGTTCGGCATTTTGAAACTGCATCGTGACCTGAGCCTGTCCCGTCCGCGTGACAGACTCCACGGGAATTTTCTTTTCAACCAAGACATCTTGAAGGGACACGACCGATCGATCGACGGCAATTTCGACCGCGCGATCTTCGTCCACTTCCATGACGAGGTGAATCCCGCCTTGGAGATCCAAGCCCAACGTAATGCCTTTATTCGGCATCACCTGCTTCAGCCAACCAGGCAACGCCTGATAGAAGGGCTGATAGGTGGGGATGAAGAAGATCACCGACAGCAGCACCACCAGCGCCAACAATGTTAACCGCCCGCCCACCTTTTTCATGTCGTCCGGTACCCCTTTATCCTGAGCAGTCTACGAATCTTTGTCCTTGTCCTTCTCCTCATCGTCGCCACCGCGTAATCGGGCAATCTGATCCCGTTGTATGCGAATCTTCGTCGTATCCGCGATCTGCAACGTCACCGTCGCCTTCCCAAGATTCGTCACCGTACCCCAGATACCTGACGCCGTGACGACCTTGTCGCCTTTCTTTAGGGCCTCCAGCAGCGCCTTCTGCTGCTTCGCGCGCTTTTGTTGCGGCAAAATAACCAGGAAGTAAAAAATGACGAAGATCAGCGCGAACGGAACAAGGGAGAGGATTGTGCTGGCCGTAGAACCCCCACCACTACCCCCTCCGCCAAATAACTGAGCCATCACGACCGATTGCATGAACATACACACTCCTTCTCAACCAGGTTAGTCCCCTGCGGCAGACCGAAGCCCCTCACCGTCCGAAGCTAAACCCTGAGATGCAGCCAGTTCGCGAGATCGGTAAAAGTTTTCCCGGAACGACCGGAACGTCCCTTGTGCGATCGCTGACCGCACCTGGCCCATCAGATCAGCAAAATACCAGAGATTGTGGATCGTATTCAGCCTCGACGACAGCATCTCTTTCATCTGAAAGAGGTGGTGCAGATAGGCACGTGAGTAACGCGCACAAACCGGGCAGCCACAGGCCGGATCGATCGGTTGCTCATCCCGAACATACCGCGCTTGCTTAATCACCACGCGCCCGAAACTCGTAAAAAGCGAGCCGGTCCGCCCATGGCGAGAAGGCACTACACAATCGAACAGATCGATCCCCCGTGCCGCGCCTTCGACGAGATCCTCCGGCATCCCCACCCCCATCAAATACCGCGGTTTCGAAGTCGGCAGCTCCGGCACCGTCACATCCAACATGGCATACATCTCTGCCTTCGACTCTCCCACCGAGAGCCCGCCGACCGCGTAGCCCTCGAAGCCAAGCCCGACGAGATCACGCGCCGAGGTCACACGGAGGTCTGCATCCAGGCCGCCCTGCACAATCCCAAAGAGGGCTTGATCCCTACGGCGCCGACTGGCCTGACAACGCTGAGCCCAAAGGGTTGTCCGCCGTACCGCATCGCGCACGATCGCTCTGTCAGCCGGTAAGGCCACACAGTGATCGAACGCCATTATGATATCAGCCCCCAACGCTTCTTCTATCTCGATGGCCGTCTCCGGCGTGATGAAATGTGTGGACCCATCGAGATGCGATTGAAAGCTCACACCCTCGTCCGTCACCTTGCACAGCTTGGCAAGACTGAAAATCTGAAATCCGCCGCTGTCCGTCAAGATGGCCCCAGACCATCCCGTGAACCGATGTAACCCACCCATCTCCGCCACGATCTTATGCCCAGGCCGCAGATAGAGATGGTAGGCGTTGTTCAGCATGAGACGAAACCCAAGCTGTTCTAAATCGACAGGATCGATCCCCTTCACTGGTCCCAGCGTGCCGACCGGCATAAAGACGGGCGTGTCGGTCACACCATGAGCAGTGCTGAGCCTCCCCAAGCGCGCACTCGTCTCACGATCCGCCTGCTGAACTGAAAAGTCCACAATCCCTCTTGCCGGCTACATCTGCTCCGGCGCGGAAATCCCAAGCACGCCGAGCCCATTCTTCAAGACTTGCTGGATTCCACTCATCAACGCCAGCCTCGCCGCAGTCCGTTCGGGAGTCGGCGCCTCCCTCTGCAGCCCCTCGGCTAGAGCTAATCCTTCGGGCGTCACCGACAGCAGATCGCGGTCCGCAGCAGGAGGCAGAATCCGATGCTTGTTATAAAACGTGTGCAGCAGGCCGGCCAATTGCTGGAGGTAATAGGTCATCCGATGGGGCTCATAGGCCATGGCACTGCCCTGCAGAACAGAGGGATAGGCCGAGAGCTTGCGAATCAGCCCCAATTCATCCGGATCAATCAACACCGTCAAATCCGTCTCGCTCGGCAAGGGACAGGCGATGCCTCGATCAGTGGCAACACGCCAAAGACTGGCGATCCTGGCATGGGCATATTGCACATAGTACACGGGATTATCAGATGACCGCTGCTTCGCAAGTTCCAGATCGAAATCCAGATGCGAACTGGAATCGCGCATCAAGAAAAAGAACTTCGCCGCATCGGCCCCGACTTCATCGATCACTTCCCGCATCGTGATGAACTCGCCGGCCCGCTTCGACATTTCCACTTTTTTCCCGCCGCGCAACAAATTCACCATCTGGACCAGCACGACCTGGAGGCGATCTTTCGGATGCCCATAGGCCTGCACAACCGCTTGCATGCGAGGAATGTACCCATGGTGGTCCGCGCCCCACACGTCGATGAGAAGATCGTATCCGCGCTGCAATTTATCTTGGTGGTAGGCAATATCGGAGGCCAGATATGTATACTCACCGTCCTGTTTCCGCACAACACGATCCTTCTCGTCCCCGAACGCCGAGGATCTGAACCACCAGGCCCCTTCCTGTTCAAACAGGAACTGTTGCGATTTCAGTTCATCCAACACCCGTTGAACCGCCCCTGAGTTCACGAGAGAAGCCTCGCTAAACCAGGACTCGAACTCGATCCCGAAGGACTTTAGGTCCTCGCGAATCAGGCGCAGCAATTCCTGATTGGCGAACGTTCGACAGCCCTCCTCAACTTCTGAGGCTATCCGTCCGGCCAGCTCAGGTCCGAGCTGTTGCTTCACCTGCTCGGCCATAGCCGTGATGTAGGCTCCGTGATAGCCCTCTGCAGGAAAATCGACCGGCCGGTTCGACAGTTCCTCATAGCGCGCGTAGACGGAGGCCCCTAATAATTTCATCTGCCGCCCAGCGTCGTTGATGTAGTACTCACTCACGACGTCATAGCCGACTGCCTTGAGCATGTTCGCAACCGCTTGCCCAACCGCCGCGCCTCTCCCATGCCCCACATGCAACGGACCGGTCGGATTCGCACTCACATATTCCACCAACACTCGCCGCCGTTGCCCAATGTCGGCTCGCCCGTAGACAGCCCCTTCCCGCTCGATTTCCCTGAGCACCTCCTGCCAGATGGCTGGTTTAATCGTGAGGTTGAGAAATCCAGGCCTGGCAATTTCTACCCGGTCGAAAAGCTGATCGCATTGAGCAAGATTGTCGATGATAATTTGGGCAATAACGTGGGGGGCTCGTTGCTCAGACACGGCGAGGGACATAGCGACTGTGGAGGCTAAGTCTCCCCATTCAGGCCGTTTGGGAGTGTCCAGACTCACCTGAGGCCAGGATTCCGTCTTTAACTGGCCCTTCTTTTTGGCCCCATCGAGCGCTCCAATCAATGCGCTGGTGACCTTTTCCTGAACGACTCCGCTGGACAAGAAAATAGCTCCTAAGTCCTTACCAATGAAAGGGAAAAAGAACTGGTCACCTTAGCATACGGGATAGTCAGTGACAAGGCAGCCGGATGGAATTCTCCGACGAATCGCGGCATTCTCGAGACGCGCAAGGCACAGTGCCACAAGTTCATCTGTTGATAAATCAAGACAAGGCTTCCCCTTGCATCGGCTCACTTCGTCCCATGACCGACAGAGACAACCCGTGCCCTGTACGACGGCCACATGGGTGCCTCGAGGGGCCCAGCGAGCGGGATCGGTCGGCCCGAACAGAGCAACCATATGTAGCCCCATTAGTCCTGCCATATGCGTGATCCCCGAATCCTGCCCGACAAAAAGCTGTGCCTGTGCGAGCACTCCTGCGACAGTGAGGAGATCGAGATCCTTCAAAACAATTGGTGGGTTTGGGCATAACTGGAGGAGACGCTCGACCGGCTCACGGTCTGCCGGCCCTTCAAGAATCACCGGAGTGGCGCCAATGCGCTGAACAGCGACGACGACGGGCAGGAGTGTCTCCGGGGCCACACATTTATGGGGGCTGCCACTCCCTGGATGAATAACAACAAGAGACTGTCCGATAGAGTGGCCCGCCGCTTCCAGGCAGGCTCGCCCAAGCTGGATAATCGGTTCCGTTACCTTCAGAAGAACATCTCCCTCATCTTCAGAGGGGACCTCATCGACCGTCTCGAGAAATCTGTCTTGTTGATGTGCAGCCAGAATCTCCGTCGAGAATGGAGACCTCACGATAACCTCTCGAACTCCAAGCGCCTTAAGAGTTCGGCTCAATGTTCCATCATCCCCCTGCATCCAGCCAACTGCGAGGTCACAGTCCATCAGCCATGTTCGTACCTGACCATTCACAGCATCTGCGTCCACGAATAAGCCCGCACAGTCGCCCCCCTGCATCGAGGTCCAAGCATCGACAACACCGCAAGCGTACAATAGTTTTGCGGCCGGAACCTCTGCGAAGAGTGCCAGCCGATAACCCGGAAAACGAGTCCGCAGTCGAACCATAGCCGGGACTGCTAATAACACATCGCCAAGACTGCCAGGATGCATCATTATGATCGTCTTTCTCGAAGTCGGCATGGCGGTTATCCTGAGGGAGGTACCTGAGTCAATAGAAGTCGTGCTTTTTCAAGCTCGGCCACTGTATTCACGTTGTAAAAAGAACGCCCGCTGGGATCGAGAGTATGCAGGTCAGCTTCGGTGACATACTGTACCCGAAGAGACGATTGAGAAACCATTCCTTGGATCTTGAGCCGCCGCGACTGAATCATCTGTTCAACAACTGGCAGGCAACGTTTCCCATACAATGCATGCATTGGATGTAACTGGCCTGCAAGTTTCGCCATCACAATATCTACAGTTCCTCTTCGATTCGTAAACAGATCAATGACCGCATGATTGAGAAACGGCATGTCGCATGCGACCACGAAGATCCAAGGAGTCGTTGCCTGTATGAGCCCGGTGTACAATCCTCCGAGACTGCCGCATTCAGGCACCTGGTCGCGTACAACTCTGGCATCGACGCCAAGCGGATCGCCATCCTTCGCAATGACCACTAGTACCTCCTGAAAGATTGAGTGAAGCACGCTCAGCCCCCTTTCAAGGAGGGTCTGCTCCCCGACAAGGAGATACCGTTTATCTTCTCCCATCCTTCTGCTCTTTCCACCCGCGAGAAGGATGCCGGTTACTTCGATTTCCATAATCCCTTCATGCAGCCGACTAAAAAAAAGAGGGGGTGGGTCACCCCACCCCCTCTTGATGCTTCAGACTCTCTCAGTTGTAAAGAACGTTAAACGCTCTTTGCCTTCCGCTTGTTCGCTCGTCTTATCAGGATCCAGCCTTCCAGAAAGACAACGCCTACCGCAATCACTATTGGATAGATGTAGGCTTCTTTAGGTGTTGGGGGCTCCAAGAAGGTATAATAGAACGCTGAAACAGCCATCTTCCTCCCCGCATCGCCATTGTGCCCATCCCAAGCAAAGAACACCGTGGGAATGTATTGCCCCATTTCGAAGAAAGTATCTTCGTCGTAATCCTGATCCTTCTTGTTGCCCAAAGGCCGCTGAATGATCACAGTCCATCGGCCATTCTTCCACTCAGAGAAAAGGAGCTTACTGCTCTCTTCGTAGTTGTCTCGCTCTTCAAAATCTTTATCCCATCCGGTACCCTTGAAGGCACGGAGAGACCCATCAGCCTCCCACTTCATAATGTCCATTGGGAACTGCTCGTTGCTTCCGAACAGATACCGTGGCTTAATCGGGGCAGGTAGCTCCTTCCACTTCACCGCAGTTTCAATAGCAACTGCATCGTTGTACACGGCATAGTTATTCTGCCGCGATGCAATGGATCCCTCTTCACCGGTTTTCGGATCCTGTTCCTTAACATCGATATTGACTGAGGTCGGAGGCCAGGGCAACTTCCCTTCGGCTACGCTCTTTGTACGGTCGTCCCACTGGAACATGAAGGCGATATGCTTATCATTGTAGAGTGATTTCACCCAGATGTCGTCGATCCTGTTGACGAAGTTTCTGGGCTTATGGGTGATCTGGCCACCCATCGCGATAATTCTCCTGGCCCGCTTCTGCCAGAGCTCATTTTCAGGATCTGCTGGAATCTCTCCGTTTTCCAGGATCACCCCAGAAGACAACACAAAGTTCACCTTTGGTTTATCTGTCAATTGATCGATCGAGAGGGGTGTCCCATCTGCCTCGCGTTCACAGAGTGAGTTTACAAAGTTCGCAATGTGCCACCGCTCTTCGACCGTGGTATTATCGGCGAATGAAGGCATCGGAGTACCGTTGACTCCGGTTGAAAACGTCCGGAAAATGTTTTTGACGTTATAGGGATCTTGCCGGCTACCTCTGAAGTTCCAACACTTGTGCCAGTTGGCTGGCTGTATTGAAAAACCCCAATCGTCTTTGAGATTGAACGCATTGCCGTCGCCACGGCCATCAGTGCCGTGACACTCGACACACTTCTTCTCGACAACGAGTTCTGCTCCCTTCTTCAAACTCTCCTCTGTCGCAGGAATCGGCTTCAAATCGCCCATCTGCAATATAGTCTGGCTTTCTGACTGCTTGTCCGTAAATTTTCGATCTTTCACAAGCTCGGTGGTGACGAATGACAACACTTGGAGCCGTTGTTCTTCCGTCAGAATACCTTCCCACGACGGCATCGCGGAACCTGGCAGACCGTGCGTCACAGTCTCAAATAGATCGTTCTGGCCGGGAGTGGGTTTCTTAGCATCGAATAGTGGCAACTCACCGCTGGCCGTGTGCCGAATCTTAAACGTTCCCTGGTTGAAGTTGCGGGGACGCGGCCAGAGACGATCAGCACCCGGGCCATCGCCCGCACCATCAACCCCGTGACACCACACGCATTTGGTGAAGTAAACCCGCTTTCCTGCTTCGATCATGTCGGCAGGAGCCTCAGGCGCTAATTCACCCTTCTTGAAACCCGCAGGAAGAGTCTCTGCGGCAAAGGTGAGGCCTCCTGTGATTCCGGAGACCAGGATCACTCCGAAGGCAGTCGTGAGGAATGCCCCAGCCTTCAGCCTTAACGAATTCTTCATCGTTTCCCTCATGTCATAAATCCAGGTTGGCAATAAACTCGATGAACGCTAGTCCCAGGTTCTCGGGTAATATCCTGTGTGCCAATATTCAAATAAGACGACTTTCCAGATTTCATCGACAGTCAAATGCTGTTCCCATGGTGGCATCACAGAGGCCCAGGGAAACCCTTCATTCGGCAAGCCGATTCCACCCTTGGATACACGCCAGAAGATGAAAGTTTCTTGTAATTGCGCGATCGTACCTGGATCAGTAAAGTTTGCAGGGATCGGATTGAATGCGAAGGCATGGAGACCACGTCCGTTTAAATTATCGCCATGGCAGAAGTGGCAATTTTGATAGAAGATCTCTCCGCCCTCACGCACATATTTGAGGTATCCTTGCGCATCCTTATCCCAGGGGTTGGCATTCGGCTTCATCAAGCGGCCCATGCCCTGTTCCACAATATTGGCGTTGCTATACTCCTGATCGTATTTCCCCTCTGGATTGACCCGATAGGGGTTTTGTGAGGTCTGCAATGTATAAGTCTTTCCATGCACTTTGGTGCTGGCTGGAGGTGCAGGATGCACCGTCCTTAACTCGATAGGTTCTTCCGACTTTGGAACCATCGCATTGTAGGAAAATCCGCCGATCAAGAGTGGGATAATGATTAGATATGAAATGCGCAGTACCTTTGTTCCCCCTGTCTTGGCATCCAAGACGTTCATGATCGGCTGCTTGAATTTTTTCCAGTCTTCTTCGCTTGCGGACACCCACATAAAGACGGCCACGAGAGAAACCGTCCCATACATGGCACGAACGCTGAATGGAATCGGCGGATAGATACGAAACTTCAAATAAAGGAGAATGAATGCCCAAAAAAGGATCCCTTGCCAAAATCGTGGAAATGCCATTCCCATGGCGGCCATCATATAGCTGAGCCCTGCAAAGCCCGCCACAAACAATGTGAGCTCCGCGATCACCTGGACCGGCATATACCCTTCAATCAGGCGTATATAATTTGATGGTACGATGCCCACGATCATTCCGGCAAGCAAGAGAATTCCAGCTGCCCCTGCAAGTGCCGCGACTGACATTAATGCTTTCATCGGCGAACTCCGTTTACTCGATAAAAGAAATGGATAGCCTCAATCATGAAATCTTCGGTGGTGGCGAACCCGCTTTCACCTGTGACAGATAATCAATGATTTTTTTCATAGCCCCAGCACTCAATTTTTGGCCAAATACTTTCGGCATGGTATTGTCCGGAAATGGCTTCACCACGTACGCACTGGGTGAAACGATCGACTCCATGATGTAGTCTGGAACAGTCTTTGCCGATCCCTTGTAATCTTTATCCTTCATGCGAAGCAAGGCATTCGTTCCCTCTTCAAGCACTGGACCAATCGTCCCCTTCGCTCCTGGAATACCTGGAATCGTATGACAGGCCGTGCACGTCGCCTTTTGAAAAATCACATCTACCGTCTCGGTTCCATCTGCCATTAACGCACTAGCCCCCCCACCTGTCGCTTCTTCCTGCTGCTTAGGCCGGTCAGCTTCGGGGACAAACTTCTCATACGATTTAATTATTTCTTCGAATGATGGAGCGTCGACTCCTTCACGTAGATACAACCAAGTGTCTACAGCTGCCAACTCGGCAAGACTTAACGAGATTGGCGGCTTATGAATAGCCGGCATCGGGCTCTCTTTGTCGTTCGACCCCTTCACCCCATAACCCACAACGACATAACAGCTCGGGCAAGCGTGGGATTCTGCAATATATTCCTGACCATTTTCCGCGGTGCCTGAACCAGGGAACGCTTCTTTTTGTGCGAAGTCTCTAGCTTCAGGTTTACCTTTACTATACTTAGGATCCTCTAATCGCTCCTTACCTGCTCGCCCTGGAAGGCCTTGCAAGTTGGGCGCACGTTCACCCAGCATCCCTGCGTGGAACGCGTGACAAAGAGGACACTGACCTTTGCCAACCGCGCCCTGTTCTTTGTTCTTTCCAATGCCCCCAAAAATAATTTTCTCGCCCTCATCCGCAAGTTGCTGGGCAGACATAGAAGAAAAATCCAATTTCACTTCTGCAGGAGGAAATCCCCCTTCGACCTGCGGCAACCAGTTCCCATATCCTGACAGGCCAGCGGCAACCAGAAACATGAAACCACCGATCTTAAACAATGCAGCATGATTAGGGAAATAGATCCCCATCATGAAGCATGTTGTCGTGATGAGCACTAAAGAGACCGGAAGCATCCGGTTTGCTTCATAAAAGCTCCCCTTATAATGTGCAATTGCCAGCAAGAGTAAAAATGCGCACACCGTACCGATTAAGAGCTTGAACAACGAGCGCTTCTTTGCTACCCCATCCTTAATAGATACCAGGGAATACACGAAGAGCCCGGCTAGAAGCGCGAATAGCGGCCATCCTATCGATATAGCTTCCTTTGCTAGATCGCCCACAGATATAACCTCCTGAAGTTTGGGTGAGAGGGAGCCGTCCAGTCAGTGACTCCACTCCCCCAACCAAGATCCTTAAAGATGATTAGTGGCCCCCAGCCGGCTGCGGTGCGCCGCCCGGAACCCCTGCCTTCGCCTCAACAGGCGCCTTCTTCATCCCGAGGCTTCCCAGCCAGAAGACGAATAGGATACTCACCCAGAAGAACAACACATTGAATGAAATCATGTTCGCGGCAAAACCTACCGTATGCGTATAGGCCCAAGGTGAATTATCACGCATAATCTCATTTACGTGCCAAAATAACCTAACCGAAGAACGGATGTATCCCATCAATCCCATCATCCAGGTAAAGGCCGTTGCAAGCATGATCAACGCATATTGCGATCGAACAGAGATCTTTCCCCATTCAATCGCCCCCATCTGTTTGGCCCCCTTCATCATGGCTGCGTTCAACGGAAACATGAAGAAGAGACAGGACAGCGTTGTGGCGACTTGAGGCACTGACAGACCGACTCGCACGTTTGCCGGAATATAATACCCATAGATGGCCAGCCAGATAATATTTACATAGGCGCATGCGAAGAACACGCCCATGAAGATGTTACCGAACTTCGACCAGGATACCGTCGAAACCTTATTCCCTCGCATGTACCACACGAAGCTCAGAATGGTGGTGGTGATGATCACATTAATTCCACCGTTCTTGGCCGACATAACCCCGTAGTTTCCTAAGACCGGATGCTGCTGCCCTCCCATGGCCTTGAGCTCAGCCGGGGTCATGACGATCGTGTGCGGGGTAATGAACACCAGAAAACCGCAGCAGAGAACAAATACGAGGTACTTAATGTAGCGCTGATATTTTTCCGCACCGCGCATTCGGCCAAGCGCCTGCCAGAGATAATAATTCGTGCTCAAGAAGAGGATGCCGATCATGGTGGCTTGAATAATGAAAAGCCAGGCTAGGAGGCCCCCCATGAGCGTAATGCCCATCTGCTGGCGATAGGCGTACACCTCGCGCATCAGCCAGTAGCCTGCAAACGGCAAGGGGATCAAGAATGCCACGCCGAGCGCCATGGCGATATATCCCATCCAGTCATAATGTGCGCGATCTTCATCGGTCTTGGAGGCCAAGAACTTATAGGCCGCATAAGCCGCCACAACACCGCCGCCGAACGCCATATTCCCCAAGATGCGATGCACATTGAGTGGATTCCAGAGAGCGGTATGAATGACGTGCCAAATGTTTCCCAGGTACCGGCCCTGCTCATCGACGCCGGCCGGCGACATCATGAAGCCGATCCAGGAATTCGCCAGGAACATGAGCAAGGTACCAATGACGTTCAAGATTACGGACATGCTCAAATGAATCCACTTGAGGAACCCGTCTCTCATCTTGTCCCATCCGTAGTAGTAGATGTAGAGAGTTCCGCTCTCGGCGACAAACATCAACGCATAGATATGCATGACCGGACGGAAGATGCTGGATAAGTAGCCGAAGAACGCGGGATAGAGCGTGAGGAAAGTGAAAATCAGGATACCGCCAAGAATCGCGGTCAACGAGTAGGCTGTGAGGCTGATCTTAATGAAGTCATAGGCGAGCTGGTCATACCGCTTCGCCATCGCTTTATCCTTCGTCACCACCCCCATAAACTCGATCACCATACAGAAGATCGGCACTGCGAGCACAAAGCTTCCGTAGTAGAGGTGCTGTTGGTTGGCGAACCAGAGCAACACACGACTTTCGAAGTTGTACCGCGGGTAATCTTTCGGCCCATCGACGGTCTTCGGAGCAGGGGCGCCGACGACAATACCCTCTGTCTTATAATAGACATCTCGTCCCTTCTCGACTTTCGCCTCACCGTCCTTCTTCACCGCATCAGGGGCATCCTCGCCCATAGCCAGTGACGGAAGCGATACAGCGATGGGGAGCAGGAGAAGGCCAACCATCGCGCAAAGCGCCATGATTGAAAAAATCTTCTTCCCGGCTACACGTCCCATGAAATACCTCCTTGATGCATTCTGAAAAAGACTCATAACAATCCCCTGCAAGCTCGACTCAGGACGGAATGAACCCCTACGGCCTACTTCCGGAATAAATACCAGAAGTCCAGTCCCTGCGAGTCCATCAAGAAGTGGTCAACTGCTAGAAAATAGGTAATGCAAACTGCCAATGACACCACCACGTATACGACTGTCATACCCATTGCACTCCCTCCCTAAACCTTGCCGACATCTAAGAATTCATAGCGCCGTAGCGGCCCCGCTTAACAGGGGCACTGAATTCCAGCAAACCAATAAAAAAACCACAAGCCCACCGCGCAAGTGATGTAAAAAATCATCTTCCCAATGCTGACCTTTATCTCGCTATCTGGTACTGCCGTGGCCATTGCGTCTCCTTCTCTCCTGAGGCAACCACTCCATTCCGATTCCGACTCAGCTCAGCGAATTTCTTGACACACAGGTACCCGTATGTTATTCAAAATTCCTTGCGAAACACGAAAAATCAGAGGAAACTCGATGCAAAAGAAATCAAAAGTGTTCGACATTATAGTTTTGGTCGGAATGGTTGTCAATATACTTT
>JBDTSF010000199.1:0-2675 GCA_039931295.1 Nitrospirota bacterium
AACTCGGTTGATGCCGAAAATATGGTTGGAATTTTCCGTACGGCGCGAACGTCAGAATAACGTCAGGATGCTCAAAAAGGCTGTCCAGCAAGGCCGCAGCGAGCGAAGAGGCGAGGCGTACGCTTCGGTACGTTGAGCCTCTGAGCGATGCGAGAACGATGCTGGCGGACTTTTTCAGCATCCTGGTAGGAGGAACCGGATGGGGCGGCAGAATATTTCTACTGGTGGTCCGTGGGAGGCCAAACTCGGCTACTCGCGAGCGGTACGAGTAGGGGCGTCGATATCCGTTTCTGGTTCGACAGCGATGACCCAATCTGGTTTGGTCGGCAAGGGAGATCCCTATGCTCAGACAATTCAGACGTTGAAGACAATTGAAGCGGCGCTCCAGCAGGCCGGCGCGTCGCTTACCGATGTCGTGCGAACGCGTATGTATGTGACCAATATCGATCAATGGCAAGAAGTTGGCCGAGCCCATGGCGAAATATTCGGGCCTATCAGGCCGGCGACGACGATCGTGGAAGTGAAACGGTTAATCGATCCGGAGATGTTGGTTGAGATCGAAGCCGATGCCATCATCAGTCAAGGGTAAGAGCCCGAGTTCTCAGAGGAATCGGCAGACACCGGAAATGACGCATTTGTCCAAGGCGGATCCGGTCATGCGCCGGTTGATCCGTGAGGTGGGTCGCTTCACCTTGAGTCCCCGATCGAAACGGTCGCCGTTTGAATCGTTGACACGAGCGATTGCGTATCAACAACTCCATGACAAGGCGGCGGAAAGTATTTTGCGCCGTTTCGTGGCGTTGTTTCCGAGAGGACGGTTCCCTCAACCAAGCGATCTGCTGGCGATGGACGAGCAAGCGATTCGTGGCGCCGGTTTTTCACGGGCCAAGGTTGCGGCGCTCCGCGATCTGGCCACCAAGACACTCGATGGCACGGTGCCGGCAGGGGCCATCGTTCGGAAGCTCGACGACGAGGCGATCATCGAGCGGCTCATTGCGGTCCGTGGGGTTGGCCGCTGGACGGTCGAAATGCTCTTGATCTTCCAACTGGGGAGACCTGATGTCCTGCCGGTCGACGACTTCGGCGTGCGCAACGGGTTCCGCATCGCCTATGGACGTCGCTCGGTGCCGACGCCAAAAGAGGTGCAACGATACGGGGAGCGCTGGAAGCCCTACCGCACGGCCGCAGCTTGGTATCTGTGGCGGGCAGCCGATCGAACGAAGGAAGCAGGATGCTGAAAAAGTCCGCCAACTTTGTTCTCGCATCGCTCAGATCCTCAACGGGGACCCGGCCGCCTCACCACTCGGCGGCGCGCACAGACGTGGTGCTCCTTATTCGTCGCACCGTGCGCCGCAGAGGGTACGCCTCCGGTCTTCACTCGCTGGGGCCGCGCTGGACGGCCCTTTTGAGCATCCTGCGAGTCCGAGCTGAACCTGTCTGTATCCTGGCAGGCATTGATCCACAAGGGTTGCGCCATGGCTGATGAAAAAAAACGACTCGACTCCAATGTTGCAGGAAATTTTTTTGTCGATTCGACCTGCATCAACTGCGATACCTGTCGTCAGTTGGCGCCGACAAGTTTCGAGGAAGTCGGCAAGTTTTCCGCAGTCACCACACAGCCAACCGGTGAAGGGCCCACTCGTCAGGCCTATCAAGCGCTTCTTGCCTGCCCGGTCGGTTCGATCGGCACTGAGCACAGCGACCCGTTGCAGATGAAAGATGCCATGGCGAGCTTCCCGGTCCAACTGGAAGGCGAGGTGTCGTACTGCGGTTTTAATTCTGAGAAGTCGTTTGGCGCGAATAGTTTTTTCATCGAACATCCTGAGGGCAACTGGCTCGTCGATTCACCTCGGTATCTCAAACATCTTGTCGAGGCCTTCGAACGCAAGGGCGGCATCGCCTATATATTCCTCACGCACAAAGATGATGTGGCCGATGCGGAGAAGTATGCCGCACACTTTGGCGCGAAACGGATCATTCATCGGGCGGACATCGAAGCGGCTCCGAATGCAGAATGGGTCATTGAGGGCGCTGACAGTATCCAAGTCATGCCGCAGTTTCAGATCATCCCGGTGCCAGGCCACACGGCGGGCAGCATGGCCTTGCTCTACAAGAACCGATTCCTCTTTACAGGGGACCATCTCTGGTGGGACTCCGCACAGCAGAGGCTTAGTGCTCCCAGTCAGCTGGTATGGAGGAGGCATGTTCTGGTGAACTCCATCGAGAAACTTCTCGACTATCCCTTCGAATGGGTGCTGGCCGGACATGGGGATCGGACGCACTTACCGGCTCATGAGATGCGCGCACAGTTGCAAGCCCTGGTCCAACGTCGCCAGACCACCAGGGTAGTCACGTAGCAATGTTCATGCGGTTCGCCCAGTGGATCGACCGCAACTTGCTGTCCCTCGGTCGTGAGATGCGGCTGTCCTATCTGCCGCCCCTCATGGTCTACATGGCCTACGGGATTTCCGGCCTCACCGGCATCGTCGGCACCTTTTTCGTCAAAGACTACCTCGGCCTCTCCGCCTCCTTCCTCGCCGCGCTGGGATTTTGGGCCGGCATTCCTTGGGCGCTGAAGATGCCGATTGGGCATCTCGTCGATCTCTTGTGGCGCTGGAAAGGCTGGCTCGTGGGACTCGGAGCCGGTTTGCTGGCTGTCAGCCTTGGAATCATGG
>JBDTSF010000200.1:0-2700 GCA_039931295.1 Nitrospirota bacterium
CGCGTGACGCGAGCCATCTCGACGAAAACATCTTCGTCCGACGTGCGAGTCTTTTGTAGAATCTTGTAACTGTGGTCGGCGGTGTCGAGCAAGTGAAGCGTTCCCTGTTCACCTACGTTTTTGACAACTGGTTTTAGAAGATCGAGCTCGGCAAGCGCGTTGCGTGTTCCTGAGAGAAAGCGCATCGGGATGTCGATCTGTTTTAGATGCTCGGTGCGTTTTTTGTCCGGCCGTCCAGGAAGATGAAGCGAAAACGAAAAGAAGACCAGTCCTTTCACACCAGCGAGCGACTGTTCGCTGTGAGCCGTCGATGTCATTCGCCCGCCAAACGAATGACCACCGGCTAACAGTGTGAGGTCAGGCGCCGCTTTGTGCGCCACGTTTACCGCCGATCTGATCGTCGCAACACAAATTCCGTCGAATTTCGCCCGCCGCATTTTTCCGAATACGGAAGGTTATACCTGAACGGCGCAATGCCTTACTCTGCTAAACTCTCCGATATTGCAGCAAGCGTCGCATGACGCATATTCGTGCTCGCGCCATGCCCAATCACCGGCAAATGCATAGCACCTTCCGGCTGCATGAGTAAAGCTGAAACGTCACCTTTTTCAGGCGTAGCAATAGTTGGATTCGGACGTCCAAAGTAATATTTTTTTCGTTAAGCAAACTTCGAATCGGGAACATAAGGAGTCTCACGTACATATTCAACTCCGTTTTGAGTGAATCAAATTTCCCAAACCGGCTTTATTCCGCGGAGCGTCGAGGACCACTTTATGGCGGTGCGATCTTGGCGCCGAACTTCCGCACTTGGCCGAACTGAGACTTCAAACGGCAGCACCTTCCCTGGCAACGATTGACCAGAAATCTTCAAGAAGACGGCAGTTCTAAGGATGTCGCCATTTACCGCAGTGCTCGTCGTGGGCGACAGTGCGCATTGAGCCGTCGATAACAGGCAGCGCCCATGTTGTCTTATTGCAGTACGTTGGCCACATCCAGCCGGGATGGCGCTCCTCATGTGTCGCCCTTTGCCAAGCGATCGTTAGCGTCCTTTAATTCGGAGGCCGTGGCCGTAGGGATTCGTGGGACTGCTGAGACTGTAGGGATTCCCGGCACCGTAGGGATTCTTGACCGAGTCTGGTGAGAACGGAGAAACGTAACGGCCGTAGAGGTTACTGGTCGAATCAGGATCGTATGCTCAGCTTGCCGCGATAGTTCCTCTGCCGGTCAATCAGCCGAGGCGAATCTGCCCGGCTGTAGTTCCAATGTATGAATACAAAGCGCGACCCTCGATCCCACTGTTGCGGGTCCACGCCAGTCCCATCAGACCGCGACCGAGAAGGAAGAGGGAATTCTACCGCCCCTGCATGCGCTCGTGAGAATGTCCGTCATTCGATCTCAGATAAAAAATGCTGTAGGGCGGCTTCGACGTGTTCGGTGCCCACGTCGGCATGTCCAGCTTTGCCCTGTTCTATGGCTTCGTTGAGATGATCAATCCCTTCCCTCAAATGCGAGCCTCTACCTCCCATCTTCGCAAACTGCAGCGACTCTTCCGCATGTTTCACAAGCTCCTCACCATGCCCCTGTTTGCCATGGGCCACTGCTTGCTTGGCGTGGTCGATGGCCTCCATGACATTACCCACGGGGGACGGGTGGGCGTTCACCATGGGCACACTCACGAACGCGCCAAGCGCAGCCAGAAGGAGGACACCACGGTAGAATTTGCTGGTCATCTTTGTCTCCCCGTACATGGTTAGATTTCACTGCCGAAAAGCCTGACCGTAACACAGCGTTTCGGTAGCCTGTCAAGAAGTCCTGACAGGCCTTGCGAAACCGAGTTTTGTGTTTGAGGTCGTCGCTCAGAAGTCGTTACGCTCAACGACGTCCCGTGGCACCAAGTTGATATAATCGAGTAGAGGATTCGAAAGTTGTTGAAAAATTTGGTGGGCCGTGTAGGGGTCGAACCTACGGCCCGCTGATTAAGAGTGGCAACAGGGCAATAATTCGAACTGCTCGATGTTGCGAAGGTTTCCCCGTTTATCTATGAAAATCATGAGCATGCTGACTTTCTACTGATTCTATTGTTTCTATCTAATTCGGTCCCTTGTGAAGATTTAACGCACAAAATTAGCACAGCAAAAGTCACGGCTGTGGGACATTCCTCATGATAGACTGCTGTCAGCAAACCGCATCAAGGACGCCGAGCCTTTGCTATCGAGAGCGGATGGTGTGAGTTTCCTACGCCGGCGGCTCCTACTCGTCGGGGAAAGGCGCAATCATGAAACGCGGGATAAAGACGATCGGTCTGCTCGCCGTGCTACTCTGTGGTCCTGCTTTTGCCATCATGGCAGCGTCGCCTGAGGCTACTGGCCAGGATACGCATGTCGTCACCGGCACGCTTGAGGAACTCGATTTGTCCAAGATGAGCGGAAAGATCAAAACAGATCTAGCGCAAATAATCGCTTTCACGATACAGACTCCAGACTTGTTTAAGGGACTATCAGTGGGCGAACGCATCGCCGTCCGTCTGGATGATCAAGGGCGAGCGGTCAAAGTCATGGCAACGACTCTTCCGGAACTGCCAATCCCTGAGAAGTACGGCGATCAACCACACCTTCCTCTGCAGGGTTCTGATCCGGACCCTAGGGTACCTTGACCTCGATGGCTTTCGACTTCGCCCTCTCGAATTTCGAAAGACGCACG
>JBDTSF010000201.1:0-3879 GCA_039931295.1 Nitrospirota bacterium
ATTCCAACGAACGTATTGTCAACCTCGTCCTGAACCAGGGGATGAAAGGATACAAATATGTCATCGCATATGATGAGCAGTATGAAGAAGATTCTGCCGGTCCTCCTAATCTGCCTGACCGTCATATTGATAGGAGGGGCGGTTCCGTTCGTGCAGGATGTTGCGGCAGAGGAGGCAGCAGCCGAGGCCGCCGCAGCGCCTAAGGCCGATCCGGGAGACACCGCATGGATTCTGGCCTCCTCGGCGCTGGTGATGTTGATGACGCTGCCGGGGTTGGCGCTCTTTTATGGAGGACTCACCAGGCAAAAGAATCCCCTGAGTACGATATTGCATAGCTTTATCTGTCTCTGCCTAGGCAGTATTGCGTGGGTGGTGTTTGGGTACAGCATGGCCTTCGGCCCCGATGTAGGAGGGTTCATCGGAAACCTTGATTGGTTCATGTTGAAGGGGGTAGGAGCCGAACCCCATTCAACCTATGGCCCGACAATCCCCCACATGTTATTCATGGTCTTCCAACTTATGTTTGCTGCCATTACCCCAGCACTGATCACGGGGGCTATTGCAGAACGCATCCGGTTCTCCTCGATGCTGTGGTTTCTCGGCATCTGGTCCGTGGTGGTGTACTATCCTGTGGCCCACTGGGTGTGGGGTGGTGGCTGGTTGGGGGCGATGGGCGCATTAGACTTTGCCGGAGGCACGGTCGTGCACGTCACTTGTGGAATGGCTGCATTGGTTGCCTGCATTATGCTCGGAAAACGTACAGGTTACCCGGGCACTCCTATGCCTCCTCATAACCTTCCCCTTACGTTGTTGGGGGCGGGCCTGCTCTGGTTCGGCTGGTTCGGGTTCAACGCAGGCAGCTCGTTAGGTGCGAATGGGCAGGCTGTCAGTGCCTTTGTCGCCACCCACATCGCAGCCAGTGTTGCGACGGTAGTGTGGATGTTGATCGAGTGGGCGCATCGTGGGAAACCCACCGCCCTCGGCGCGGCCAGCGGAACGATCGCCGGCCTGGCCACCATTACTCCTGTAGCCGGGTTTGTCTCACTGGGTCCGGCCCTCATCGTTGGTCTCGTGGCCGGAGCGCTCTGCTATTTTGCCGTCAGTATCTTGAAGCCAGCCCTGGGTTTCGACGATTCGCTCGATGTCGTGGGGGTTCACGGCGTGGGCGGGTTGACCGGTTGTCTCTTGGGGGGGCTGTTTAACTCGAAGGCCATGGGTTCCCCGGCCGACGGGTTCTTCTATGGAGGCGGCTTCACGCTGATGGGGGCTCAGATTACGATGGTGCTCGCGGTGGCGGCGTTTACTGCGATCGGCACCTGGATCATTCTCAAGATCATCGATGTGATCATCGGTCTGCGTGTGACGCAAGATGAAGAGCAAGAAGGCTTGGATGTCAGTCAGCACGGTGAGAAGGCCTATCACGTGTAAGACCTGGCCTATGATACAATCGATGAAATAATCGTGCCGGGAGCCCTCGTGACGCTGTATGCGCAGCGTCCGCGGGGGTGCCTGCAAAGGGGGATATCGCCATGAAGATGATTGAAGCCGTGATTAAGCCGTTCAAATTGGATGAAGTCAAGGATGCCTTGGTGGAAATAGGTGTGCAGGGGATGACGGTGTCTGAAGTCAAGGGATTTGGACGCCAGAAGGGGAGTAAGGAAACCTATCGGGGGGCTGAATATACGACCGACTTTATCCCTAAGGTCAAAATAGAAGTGTATGTCGCAGATAACCAGGCGGCGCGTGTGATTGAAGCCATTACGCGTGCTGCGAAGACCGGCAGCGTCGGGGATGGGAAGATCTTTGTGTCGGATATTGCCAACGTGGTGCGAATCAGGACCGGTGAGATGGGGGAAAGCGCTCTGTGACCATGACCTCTGACAACGAGTCGTCGGCTGAGCTTCTGCCAGGGGCGGAGGTCACGTCGGTCTCCGCCCTGGCTAGGCACAGACAGGCGCTCAAGCAGCGGTTGTTGGACGGGGCTACTGGGGCCGAACTGATGGCGGCCTTGACGGAGTTTGTGGACGGACTGGTGAGAGACCGTTACAGGAGCGCCATGAAGCAGGCCGGGGAAGGGGCGCAAGTTGCAGGGTCTCAGCACTGTTGTCTGATAGCGCTAGGGGGGTATGGCTTGCGGGAATTGGCCCCCTATTCTGACATCGATATCATGTTCCTCTATAGCGAGGAAGCAGGGGAAGCGGCGCCGGCATTATTTCGCGAGGTGCTGCACCATCTCTGGGATTTTGGATTCCAGGTGGGCCACAGTATGAGAACAACGCAAGACTGTATCGAGCTGGCCGGGGAGGATCTATCGATCCGCACCGCGATGATGACTGCCAGGTTTTTGGCTGGAAGCCCGAACCTGTTCCAGAAGTTCCATCGCTTGTATGCCAAGGAGGTCATTGGGCGTGGAGTGGGGCGATTTATCGAGCAGAAGATGGCAGAGCGGCAACGTGAGTATGTGAAGTTTGGGCAGACGATTTATCTCCTGGAGCCCAATGTCAAGAAAAGCAAAGGAGGGTTACGGGACTTTCATTTGCTCCGGTGGGTCGGTATGGCCCGGTTTCTGGCTACGACGTTGCAAGACTTAGCGGATCGCAGCCTTCTTTCGAGGCAGGACTTTCTCTCAGTGACGGAGGCCCGCGATTTTCTGTGGCGTGTCCGGGCATATCTCCACGTCGAAGCCGGGATGGCCCAGGAAATTCTGTCGTTCGATGAGCAGGTCCGGATCGCCTCTTTGTTCGGGTTCGAGGACCGGCCTCACCTCCTTGGGGTAGAGCAGTTCATGCAGCAGTACTACCGATATACGATAGGGCTCCACGAGACCATGCTCCGATTTGTGGACCGTTGCCAGGCCATATCTGCAAAGCGCCGATCACCTCGTGTTCCTCAGGGCAATATGGTGGACGGCTATTTTGTGGTGACCGGCCGGCATGTAACCGTCCCATCTGAACTGCGGGCTCGCGTGTTAGATAGTCCGGATGTGCTCCTCCGCCTGTTCGACATGGCGAGGTCCAGGCGGCTCAAAATCGAGACTGATCTCGTAGACGAGATCCATAGTCATATGGATGGTGTGTCAAGCGAGGCATTCAGAACTCCTGAAGTCAGCCGCGTTTTTTTGAAGATCCTTGCCGGACCGGAAGGGGTGGCCGCCACGCTTGAAGCGATGCATCGTGCCCATCTGCTGGAGAAACTTATCCCTGTGTTTGCGACCCTCCGAGGTCTGATGCAGTTCAACCAGTATCACAAATATACGGTAGATGTGCACACCCTATTGGCGGTGGCGAAGGCCGAAGCGCTCGGCCTGGAGTCTGGAGCCATCGGGGAAGTGTATCAGGAGATCAGGCGGAAGGACCTCTTGCATCTGGCGATTCTGCTACACGACCTGGGGAAGGGACGAAAAGAAGATCATTGCGAAGTAGGCAAGGTGATTGCTGAGGAGACGGCAGCGCGGTTGGGCCTCGACGAGCAAGAGACGAGAATTCTGGTGTTTCTCGTGCACAAGCATCTGCTCATGGCAAACACGGCCTTCCGGCGCGATCCGTATGACCAGAAGGTGCTCTTGCCTTTTGCTGAAGAGGTGGGGACGCCGGAAGTCCTCCGCAAGTTGTTGGTTCTGACGGCTGCCGATATTGCGGCGGTGGGGCCTGGCGTGTTGACGAAGTGGAAGGAGTCCTTACTTACCCAGCTTTATCGGCGTACACTGCCGGTTGTGTTGGGTGAACAGGATCAGATGGTTGGTCCCGAATGCATTAAGGAATTGGTGAGCGAGGTGGCGGGCGAGTTTACGGACGCAGAGACCGTGGGTCTCGACTGGATCGAGTCGCAACTGAGCCAGTTTCCCCTGCGCTATCTGCATGGGACGCCTCCGAAGCGAAT
>JBDTSF010000202.1:0-2616 GCA_039931295.1 Nitrospirota bacterium
ACATCTTGGGCACACCGAAACCCGACGTTCGGCGCATGCTCGGTCGGATCGCTCTTCGTGCGAAACGAGGCGCGGAGCCGGTAAGGATTATTGAGATACGACCCGCCCCGCTGGACCTTCAAGGTACCCTCAGCCGGGCCTCGTGGATCAATGGTGGGATTGGGCGTGTAGACGGCTTCGTCGTACCAGTCGGCCACCCATTCGTAGAGATTCCCGGCCAGGTCATGGATACCATAGGGGCTCCGCCCCGGATCTCGATTGCCGATTGGTGAGACCGTCTCGGCCCCTTCTTTCAATCCAAAGACCGCCTGCGTCGGCGTCGGAGGCTCGTTGCCCCACGGATAGATCCGGCCATCCGTTCCTCGCGCCGCCTTCTCCCACTCAGCCTCGGTCGGTAACCGTTTCCCTGCCCACAGACAATAACCTGTCGCCTCCAGCCAGTTCACCCAACGCACCGGCTGTTCCGCATGAACGACCGGCGTCTCTTGGTCCGCAAAGCCCCACGGCGGCTCGCTCTGAATCGCCTCGACAAACTTGGCAAACCGCCCATTCGTCACTTCGAACGTATCCAGATAAAAACTGTCGAGGAATACACGATGAACAGGCTGCTCATCGTCATCGCCCTGTTCGCTCCCCATCGTAAACTCCCCGGCAGGTACGAGTACCATTGGAGCCCCGTCCTTTCCTATCAACGCGACCGGGGGATGGAGCAGTGCCGGTGCCTTCGTATTCGAATTCCCGTTTGCTGACGATCGCGTTTTCTCCGCCGACTTGGGATCTCTTCCTGTTGAGCGAGGCTTGACAGGCGCAAACGCCGGCTTAGATTCAGGCTTGACGGGAGCTGGCTCTACCGTGGGCGAGGGAAGCTCATTGGCCATGGCTCGGCTGTGGCCTATGGCACACTCCAATAGCAACAGACCGACCACCACAAACGCAATCCATCGAGCCTGCATATACCGATTACTCCAGAGTCAACGCGTGGCGGAATACGCCTCCAACGACGCACGGCAGCCCCATCAGCGTACCGAAAAAGAGAGCGACAAATCTAGGGGGAGATGGGACGATGAAAGCCTGAGCCTTCGTAGGGCCTCATTCGGCTCAAGAGATGAGAGGCGGGAATAGACCGAACACATAGGAACGAGCGGGGAACAGATGAACATGTCCCGTTCCCCGCTAGTCGACTGGTGGAGGCGCCGGGAGTTGAACCCGGGTCCGAAGACCTTCCGCACAACGGATCTACATGTGTAGCCGATCGTTTTAGTTTCGCAGCCACCCACGCCCACCGGCTAGCTTAGACTGGCCGCTAGCCCAGTATTGTCTCGTCCTCAGCCGCTGAGCACCAGCTTTGGACCAGCCCGCTGTATCGCGCTCCGACCACCCCCGCGGGCCTCAGGTGGAGGAACGTCGCAGGGTATTAAGCTGCGAGTGCCAGTTCTTGATTGGCAGTTACATTTTCCCGGAGGATTTACGAGACCCCGAGAGCTCGACATGCACCGCTGACGTTAGTATCCCCGTCGATTCCGGTCGCCCCCTTTCAGTTCGTCATTTGTAAAGCACACGCCATGATCTCTTACTGCAAAATACGCTTCACGCTTCACGTTTCACGAGCGACGTATCGTTTAGATACGCATGATACCGCACCGGTCAAGGCAATGTCATACTGAAACGAAAAAGAAGAGGACATACCCCGGAGATGGAGTATGCCCTCTTATCTGTGGTTGCCAAATGCGTGATCTGGCAATCGTGCTACGTTACCGAACAGCTGACTTCAAGTTTTTCCCTGCCGAAAACTTCGGGACTTTGGCAGCGGGAATCCGAAGCGATTCGCCGGTTCTTGGATTGCGTCCGAGACGGGCCTTCCGCTTGGCGACCGTAAAGGTTCCAAAATTCACCAGTGAAACGCGCTGTCCCTTTTTCAGAGACGTAGTCACCGCTCCAGTGAAGGCCTGTAACGCAGTGCCCGCCGCGACCTTCGTAATCCCCGCGGACGATGCCATCTTTGCAATCAGCTCTTCTTTCGTCATCGTGTCCCTCCTCAGGTTGAGTTGAACTATGCGACTCCTTGTCACCAACGTGTGCCGCTACCACATCGACATAAACCCGGCCTTCTGCGGCAGGCACAGAGGCCTCACCTCTCTCGGGTCTTCGCAATCCGATTCCGTTTCATGGGAATGTGCAAGTCATGGATCTTCTTCCTTAGAGTATTGCGATTCAACCCTAGGAGTTCTGCCGCCTGAATCTGATTACCGTTGGTTTCCTGAAGCGCTTTAGTGATCAAGGGACGTTCAATGGCGCTGATCAACATGGGGTGCAGGTTCCTCCCTGAACCGTTTCGCATTCCTTTTACAAAATCCCCCATCTTCCATTCGAGATAGTCCTCAAGAGAGAGGGCTTCGTGTCCGTTCACTTCCGCAGCCTTCTGCCGCGCCATCACTTGCAGAAACTTGGACGCGCGTTTCAGCACCGCCCGAGAACCGATAATGGCCACGGTCTGTGTGAGATCGACGTGAGCTGGTATGGGGGTGGCTCCAGTGGATGAGCCTGACTTCGATTCGATGATGACCGCATCAAACGTGCGACTCGTCACGTCCTTGGGCAGCGTCGCCGCGTATTTCG
>JBDTSF010000203.1:0-2263 GCA_039931295.1 Nitrospirota bacterium
GGGAGCGAACAAACCGCAAGGTTGAACACTCAGAAACCTCATCCGAGTCTGGGACCATTGCGTCATGCCGAATCACTGGCATCTTGTTGTTCGGTATCGAAGGATGGCCATCTCTAGAACTTGCGGACAAGGACTGTTCTTCATTTTGTGTGTCTTTTTATGGCCTAAATGAGTATCTATCATACAAGGAGCCACCGTGCATGAGTGAACCTAAAAATCAGACCATTGCATTGAAGGTCCGCTTGAAGCCCAGCGACTCGCCCGCCCATCCGCTCGCGACGAACTACACGAATGTCGGGGTCGCGCAGGGGATCGCTTATCTCGATTTCGGCTTCATCGAGCCGGCCTTGCTTGGAGTCATTGTTAAGACAGCGAAGGACAGGCAAGCCGCCCCGAAGGCCATTGAGGGCAGCTTGTCACCCGCATGGCGATGGGCGTCGATGTGCTCCACGGTTGTATCAACAGATTCAGCAAGTGTTTGATCGGCCAGCGCGATGCGCAGCCACCGAGCCGAACGCCGAGGTGTCACCCCATGAGAAGGGAACCCAAGAACACGATTCAATACGGAGTGATACTCCTTGTGCTCTTTGGAGCCTGCCTCCAGAGCCTAGCCGCCGATGTGATGACGTCGGTTCAGCAAGTCCTGTCCAATCCTAGCGCGTTTCACCGACATGATGTCGTACTCAAAGGACGGCTTACGCTGGTTGGGCAATGGGAAGGAAAAGACACGGTGGGAAGGCCTATCTGTGGACCAATTTTTAAGCTCGACGATGACTCAGGGGAGATTCCGGTTCTCTATCTCATCCGATGCGATCAGCAGGAAGTCAGCCGAATCTCCGCCATGGCAGGAGGCAAGGCCGTGATCCATGCGACCATCGATTCTGTTACCGTAGCCATGAACCCCGACGGATCAGATTATCACCTCAGAGCCATGGCCACAAAGATTCAGCGTGAGGACAAATAAGTATCGCGGCATTCTAATCAGCCACACCGCCACCGTAAGAACGAATCTGCCGAGGCCCGGTGTGAGTCGTTCGCCATCAATCCGCTCGATCTCGTGATCAGCCGCCAGGCGAATGATTTCAGGCTGGCGATCCATGGGAGCGCAGACCACGTGATGAATCGGAATTGGTACGGTGCCGCCACCAATCTAACGGAGATGATTCAAGCGAGTAATGGGCAAACGCTGCTCAGTACGCAGGTGGAGCAACTCATCCAGGCGATGTCCTCATTCAGTCAGCAATCCGGCCTGACGTGGTATCAACCCATCGATCAGCAGCCACAGGCGGCCAGCTGGCAATAGAAAGACGTGAGGCGTGACGAGTGAGAGACCGGTCGAATCAGGTTGAAGGATGCTCCAGGTCGAGCACCTCTTTGATGGCGTCGTCGATTCGTTGCATGAAGATGGATGGGAGACGGGTCACCGGGCCTTGAACGAGCCTCCGATTGTCGATCGCTCGGAGCTGATCGATCAGCAAATCAGCGTCCCGCCGCGAGCGGTTGGCTGCGGCCCCCCAAGGCGGAGCGGTTCGGCATTGTCCACCAGATTGGTAGTCCGCGGAACAATCAGCGTCGAGGGATGATGCGCGTCGAGCAACGCCTGGGCTTGGGTGATCAGGATCGGTCGAGTCTTTCTCGGTTCTGTTCCCTGTTTCGGATTCAGGTTGGCCAGCCACACTTCTCCACGATTAGGCATCGAGGTCCTGCTCGATGGCGGCGAACTCCCGATTGACGCGCATGCTTTCTTTCCGGACTTTTTTTGAGGCGTCAGCCAGCCGTTTCGTACGCAGGAGTGCTTGGGTTTGCCGGTTCATGCGCTCGACTGCTTGGCGGATATAAGCGGCTCTTGATAGGTGAAGCGTATCTGCACAGCGACGGCTGGCCTCCAGGACATCCTCTGGTAGTTTCAATGAAATGGCTCCCATGATCTTCCTCCAACATATCTTGATCTGATATTCACTCACGATATCCTAAACACGGTCTTGCTGGACGCTCTCGGCTATTCCAGCCCAACCTAACATCCACGGAAGACTTCATGAAGCGCTGAACCGGACGACCACGGACATATCTGCCAAGTTTCTTCAGTACCATTGTCGAAATCATTTGGCCACACTCCTCGAGTATCCTAAGATGAAGCCATGCCAGCCGACGTAGGGAGGGCCTCTTCTCCTGCTGATTTATCACCGCCAATTGCCCCAATGGAAGCCGCGGATACGGGTCTGATCTGCCTGTTGATCTTGGCCCGGTTCTATGATTTGCCTGC
>JBDTSF010000204.1:0-5398 GCA_039931295.1 Nitrospirota bacterium
TTTCAACGAAGAGATTGTGGTGCGCGCTATTGCTGCATCCCACGTGCCGGTTGTGTCGGCTGTTGGCCATGAAACCGATGTGACGCTCGCTGACTTCGTTGCCGACCTCAGGGCGCCAACGCCCTCGGCGGCAGCGGAGGCGGTGGTTCCGGTGTTGACCGACATCGTAGAGCGATTGCGGGAGCTGACGGTCCGGACTGGGCAGGTGATGCTCCGACAGTGTGCCTTCGAGCGGCAGCGGCTCGAAGGCGGCGTTGGAGGGCTGACAGATGTACGATTTCGCCTCCAGGAATCAGCACAACGGACCGATGATCTTGTCGATCGATTGCGTGAACTGATCCAACGATTGCTTACCTGTGGCCATAAACAGGTTCACGAGGCGCAGCGTGATCTGTCGTGTCTCAATCCTATTCTCACGATCAAGCAAGGTCTCGCAACCGTTCCGCAATTCTCGAAGCGTCTTGAAGGGCAGATGGGAGTAAGGCTGGCGCAGCATCGTCACCGGACCCACGCGATGCTGGCGCAGCTCAATACTTTGTGCCCTCTGGCGATTCTGGGACGTGGCTATAGTATTCTTCACACAGTTCCGGCTGGTCAGATTGTCCGTCAAGCGAGTGATGTGGAGGTTGGACAGGAATTGGAGGCGCAATTGTCACGTGGGCGGTTGAGTTGCAAGGTGATGCGTGTGTGTGACAATTCCACTGTTTGAAATTGCGGGGCGGTCCAGTATAATGAGCTTTCATCCATAGATCGCGAGGCGTGGTGTGGCAGCAGTGAAATTTGAACAGGCAATGGCACGATTGGAAGCCATCGTTGGCGAGTTGGAAAAAAACGACCTCCCGCTGGACGAATCGCTCAAGATTTTTGAAGAGGGTATCCGTCTCTCAAAGAATTGTCTCAAGATTTTAGAAGAGGCCGAGCATAAAGTCGAAGTGCTCGTGCAGGATAAGAACGGCAAGAAACGAATTCAGGCTTACTCTTCAGACGACGCAGCCGATGAACCATCCTCCTAGAGTTCCTTGCACAGGCTCCCACACCTGTTCATGCTCTCTTGCGTGGTTTCCCTAGTCGCGATGGCTTCCCTCCCACGTATTCACAAAGAACGGTTGGACCGTGTGCTTGCAGCCCAGGGTTTGGTGACGAGCCGGGAAGCTGCAACGAGAGCTGTCTTGGCAGGCGGAGTATCCGTCGACGGGGTCGTGGTGGATAAGCCTGCGAAGTTGGTGCCGTTGGATGCGCGGATCCAGGTTGTGCAGCCTGCCTTGTACGTCAGTCGATCTGGTGACAAACTCGCCGCAGCCCTTGATGCTTTTCAGATCGACCCGAAGGGGACAATCGGTTTGGACGTAGGCTGTTCGACGGGTGGATTTACCGATTGTTTGCTCCAGCGAGGGGCTACTCGTATTTATGCTGTTGACGTCGGGTATGGGCAGTTTGAGTGGAGGCTTCGTCAAGATTCACGTGTTGTCTTGCTCGAACGAACCAACATTCGGTATGTTGACCGTACGGCGGTTCCTGAGCCGATCGATCTGGCGGTGATCGACGTATCCTTTATCTCTCTGACACTGGTCTTGCCTGCGGTCGTTCACCTACTCAATAGCGCAGCGGTGATCGTGGCGTTAGTGAAGCCACAATTTGAAGTCGGTAAGGGCCAGGTGGGGCGAGGGGGGATCGTGCGCGATGATGTGCAGCGAGAGGCGGTGACTGAGAAGGTTATTCACTGTGCCATGCAGTTGGGATTTCAGCTGAAAGGCGTGCTCGACTCTCCCGTGATTGGTCGGAAAGGGAATCGGGAAATTCTTGTTGGTTTTACGCGCACGATTACAGCCTGACTAGACACATGATGGATAGACGATGATGCGGATTCATAGGCAATGGAGGCATGCATGAAAGTACTTGTGACCGGAGGCGCCGGTTTTATCGGCTCACACTTAGTCGATCGTCTGATCCAGGAAGGACATGAGGTTGTTGTAGTAGACAATCTGTCCACTGGAAAACGGCGAAATCTCAATCGCGCTGCCCGGCTTGTTAAGCTTGATATCCAGAGCTGGCGACTTGAGCGGGTATTTCGCAACGAAAGGCCTCATATGGTCATGCACCTTGCTGCGCAGATGGATGTCCGAAAATCTGTGGAAGATCCAATGTTTGATGCCCAGGTGAATGTCCTTGGGACACTGAACGTCCTGCAGCAATCGATCAAACATGGCGTGCGGAAAGTGGTGTTCTCGTCATCAGGTGGGGCTATCTACGGCGAGCAAGAGATCTATCCGGCCGCTGAGTCCCATGTCACGAGACCACTGTCGCCATACGGTGTTAGTAAGCTGTGCGGGGAGCAGTATCTTTCCTACTATCAACGAGTGAACGGACTTCAAATCGTCAGCTTGCGTTATGCCAATGTGTATGGTCCACGGCAAGATCCTGAGGGAGAGGCAGGGGTGGTTGCGATTTTTATTCAGAAACTACTGAACAACGAGCAGGCGATCGTCAACGGGAATGGACGGCAAACGCGAGACTTTGTGTATGTCGAAGATGTCGTTGAAGCCAATCTTGCGGCGATGGGGCAGGATATACAAGGGACGTATAATGTCGGAACAGGGGAAGAGACCTCCGTCAATGATTTGCTCGGAATTTTAGTCCGCCATACGAATTCGACATGCAAGGAAGTTCATGGGCCGGCCAAAGGTGGCGAGCAGGCACGGAGCGTTATTGATTCAGGGAAGCTCCGGCAAGAATTATCCTGGGAGTCAGGAACTGAGCTCAGCGAAGGGCTCAAGCGTACTGTCGACTATTTCCGCGAACGCATGGGCTAGGTCTGACGCCTTGTTCATGGCGGGGCAGGCACGCGTACCACGTGCGGTGATCAGGTTGGGTCAATATCGAGGAACGGTTCCGTCTACCTGGGTTGACCAGGCGTCAATTCCCCCCACCAAATTCTTCACATTAGGGAAGCCCTGTTGAAGCAGGAAATTTGTGGCATCGGCGCTTCTCATGCCATGGTGGCAGATGGCGATGATTTCTGAGTCGTGGCTCAATTTAGAAAGCGATTGAGGGAGCGTTCCGAGAGGAATGAGCGTTGAGCCTTCCAGTTTTGCAAGGGAGTATTCCCAGTCCTCTCTCACATCGAGCAGTACCAATTTGTCGCCTTTATCAAGGCGTACCTTCAGTTCTTTCGGGGAAATGGCAAAGCCCATAGGGTACCCTCCTTACTTATGTCGTGCATAATAAGTGAGCGGCGAAAAGCTTGTCAATGAGACCGATGATGCCGTCAGGTTTGTATTTTCCGTATAGACATGAGTCAGCTTGACGAGCCTTGAGCTTTCCTCTTTATTGGAAGGGTTGTCGGGCGAAAACCGCACATTTTTGTCATCCTATGTCTGCATAGGGATTCATAGCAGGTCAGTTTTAATCTGAATCCAGCTGCCCAAGGTGAGACTGTTAATTAGCTTATGTATACGATATTGATTGGTTGTGATAATCATATGCGCACATATGTGGGTTGGGCCCAGAAATTGCTTTATTTCATGAGAGAACGTGGCAGGCCAGGAAAGATCAGAAAGGTTGCCTGAGAATGGCCATAGCCAGAAGAAAGAAACCAGCAGAGCAGGTGCTTGTTGTCATGGTGACGGTGAAAAATTTGAAAGAAGCTGTGAGGATCGGCGAGGAAATGGTACATATGAAACTCGCTGCTTGTGCGAATGTCATTCCAGGAATTCAATCGATTTATCGTTGGAAGGGAAAGGTTGCCAAGGCACAAGAAGCGCTGCTCATATTGAAATCGACTACACCACGGTATCGTGCGCTCGAGAAAGCAATTACAACGATGCATACCTATGAGGTTCCTGAAGTTCTCGCGCTGCCAGTGACAAAAGGTCTTGAGGCATATGTTCGGTGGGTGCGGGTTGAGACCCACGGCTAACTGTTTGGTGAAGGCGACACTCATACAAGTAAGGGGTTGACTGAAGCAATTTCTGACGATACACTCGCCACTAATCGAGTACTGGTGGGATAAGGGTAGCCCACTCAGCGGGGGATGAAGGTTATGGGACAGACGAACGGCGCCGAAGACAACGATTCCTATACTATCGTGGTTTTTCGTGGCGCAACAGCCAAACCACTGCGGTATAGTTTCCCGCGTAAGCTTGTCAGCAGGCTATTGATTGTCGGAGCCGTCTTAGCCCTTGTCAACGTACTTGTCATTGGGCACTATGTCATGAGGACCAATGAAGTCTTGGAACTCTCGGCATTCCGTGCAGAAGCCATGAATGCACGGGAACAGACGGGGGCCTTTTCCAGTGCCGTGGATGACTTGAAGAAGCGTTTAACAACCATGAAAGAGGTAAATCAGCGGCTTCGTGTGATGCTAGGTATCGAAAATCCTAAACCAGGGGATGTGACGAACGGTCGAGGTGGTGAGGATAGCCCCATTCCGGATGGCACTACTCTCCTTACCCCTGAGAAGACCCTCAAGAATAGTACGGAAAATCAGTCCTCCGGTTCGCTGGAATCAAGTCAGGGTGCTCTGACTAGCCAAATGAGCGTATCTCCCGGTTCAAACGGGCTCAGTGAGCAGGAAATGATCGCCTCAATCAGAGATGGCATAGATTGGCTGTCAAAAGAAGCCACGATTCAAGAACAGTCGCTTCAAGAGCTATCGATGGCTGCTGAAAAGAAATCTTCTCGATGGGCCGCAACTCCATCCATTTGGCCGGTGAAGGGTTGGGTGACCTCCGGGTTCGGGCCAAGGGTTTCCCCATTTACAGAAAAACCTGCGTGGCATGACGGGTTGGATATTGGAGCAGCAGCCAATGCGCCGATTCAGGCTCCGGCTCAAGGACGTGTCACAGCGGTCGGTTTCGATCCTAAGTTGGGAACTCTTGTGAAACTTGACCACGGTTTCGGAATTGAAACTGTCTACGGACACCTCGCAAAGTCGTTAGTCAAAGAAGGGCAGCGTGTGAAACGTGGAGATGCCATTGCATTGGTCGGCAGTACGGGATTAGCCACCGGCCCTCATTTACACTACATGGTCAAAGTTAATGGCCAAGCGCTAGATCCCGTAAAGTATATCCTCGACTAGCTCGTTAGACTCCTCGCCTCACTCATTGTTCCTATACCCACGTAATCTACCGAATCCCCCTAACTCCCATGCTATACTGCCGTGCTAATACGGTCGTCGAGGCCATGCTATCGCTCTGCATATGACAGATATTGAAATTAACCGGTCAGTGAAGGCGCGCCCAATTCAGGATGTCGCCGATCAGCTTGGCATCCTGGCCAAAGAGCTATTTCCGTATGGAAAGTTGAAAGCGAAGGTCTCGCTCGACGTACTGGAAAGGCTTCAGGCTTCGCCGCTCGGCAAGTATATACTTGTGACCGCCATCAATCCGACCCCACTTGG
>JBDTSF010000205.1:0-3125 GCA_039931295.1 Nitrospirota bacterium
CGCCAGCCCCCACCGTGTCCGACCTCGTCGTTCGTGAAGTCTTGTTTGTCTCTCGCGCGAAGCTATCAGCCGTCTGTTCTTAGCCATCAGCATCTTCTATCGCTTCTCGTCTCTCACTCACAGTCGGATGGTGGGTCAGTTTGGCATAGCTGATCTTGCGGTGCGGGCTCCTGAAGAGCTCGCAGGTTTGTTAGAATGATCAGGTCAATCATCACATAACAGCGGAGGCGCTATTATGACGATCATTCAAGCTGCTGCGTTACGAGTGAAGTGGAAACTGCGAGTCAACCCGGCGCCATGTGAGCATCTGAATTTGGAAGCGGAGTGGAGTGAGAATGGCCCGACGGGCAACTATCACTTCATTCTCTGCGGTGAAGTGGTTGCCAAAAAAAAATATAATGACCCCGTTCAGTCTGACCCGTTACGCGCAATCGAGGATCAATCTGCCACCTCATATATATAGGGGAGAAATGAGGGTGCGCTTGGACGGGGTACTTATGTGATGCAGAACATATCGTGTTACTGAGAGCATGGCTCTTCAGTTCTCGATGATGTTGGCGATGTGAAAAGGCAGGTGATCGATGGGGCGTCTTCTCTTTGCACTATTCTTGGTCGTGGCCTGTGCGACGGTCGCGGCAGCGGATGCCATTGACGATGCGGAATCGACGTATAATCGTGGCGACTATACCAGGGCGGCGCGGCTCTTACGTCCGCTCGCTGAGCAGGGCAATGCGAGAGCGCAGTTCAATTTGGGTGTGATGTATGAGAAGGGGCAGGGCGTTCCCCAGTTCGACACGGAAGCCGTGCAATGGTACCGGAAGGCGGCGGAGCAGGGACATGCATCGGCGCAGTTCAATCTGGGCATGCTGTATTTCAATGGCCAAGGTGTCTCACAGAATGCTCAGGAAGCCGAGAAGTGGTTTCGACTTGCAGCGAAGCAGGGAGACGCGTCTGTGCAGTTCAATCTGGGTGTCATGTATGCTAAGGGCCAGGGTGTCCCGCAGGACGTTCGAGAAGCCGTCTATTGGTACCGGAAGGCGGCGGAGCAGGGTTACGCATCGGCGCAGTTCAATCTGGGGTTGATGTATGGCAAGGGACAGGGCGTCCCGCAGGACGCTCAGGAAGCCGCGAAGTGGTACCGTCTGGCGGCTGATCAGGGACATGCACATGCGCAGAGCAATCTGGGAGTCATGTATTACGCGGGGCATGCTGTGTCGCAGAACGATCGGGACGCGTTGAAGTGGATCCGTCGGGCGGCCGAGCAGGGGCAAGCCAACGCACAGAGCAATCTGGGCTTGATGTATGCCAAAGGGCGAGGGGTCCCGCAGGACTTCACTCGCGCGTACATGTGGTACAGCGTCGCTTCAGAGGCGTTGAGTGGCGATGATGGGAGGGATGCCACAAAGTCTCGAGATCTTTCGGCGTCCCAGATGACAGCCGCGCAGATTGTGAAGGCGCAGGAGATGACGCGGCTCTGTCAGCAGTCGAAGTTTAAGGCATGTGATTAAACCGGAGGTGCGATGCGCTACGTCGTAATGGCGATTCTGATGATTCTGATCTGCTTCGACCTGAGCGTGGCTCAAACGCGAGACCAACAACGTGACTCGTTGCAGGGCTCCGGGGGGTAGAAGTGGTCATGAAAAATCTTAGACCGGATGCTTAAGAGGATGGTCTGTCTCAGGAGGCCATTCGCGCAGCCGTTGAACTCATTCTTCGTTCTAACGGTATACGGGTGCTGACTCGATCAGAGAGTCTCAATACGCCCGCCCACCGTACCTGTACGTGAAAGTCTCCACGTACAATCACTCATCTGATCTATATGCCTATGCTGTCACAGTTGAGGTCATGCAAAAAGTGTCGCTGGCGCAAAGATCTCAACACATGATGTCCGCGACAACATGGGAAAAGGGTGGCATAGGGACGACCGGCCATTCAGATATAAGAATGGTGATCGATTCTGTTGAGTCAAAGGTCAAGGAATTTGCGGACGACTTTCGTGCCGCTAATCCTAAGTAACGTTATGAGGAGCGAGCATGGTGTCAGGAACCGATTCGGTCTGAACAGAGGCTCAGCCAGCCAACCGCTCACCGGGTGGGGTGAGTCATGGGGCTTAGCCGCCGAGTCCTTTGTATGCACCGTTTCCAGAGAGGGGCCACTATGTCTTGCCAAGGTGTTCGGCATTCAACGCGCTTCATCAGCTTGTTTCTGGGCTGTGTTCTGGCTATGTCAGGTTGTCTGTTCGCTCTTATGGACGGTGGGCGCTGGGCTCAGGCAGGTGAGTTGGCGCAAGGAGAGCGCGCGGCCAGGGATCAGCATGATCATGCCGATGGCGCCGTCGATATGATGATCCCCCATCAGCAACATCTCGGGCCCCACATGAGATGGACGGCATTGCGGACAGCGAACGCAGAGGATGCACAGCGTGCCGATCAGATTGTCCAGGCCTTGCGGCAGGCTCTGGCCAAGTATCAGGATTACCGGGTAGCCATTGACGATGGGTATGTTTCGATGCATCCCGAGCGAAAGCCACGGCATTATCATTTCGCCAATAAACAACAGCGATTCCTAGCTAAGGTTCGCTTTGATCCGGCAGAGCCGACTGCACTCTTGTATCGGAAAGCCGGGGATGGCTATGAACTTGAAGGGGCGATGTACACCGCGCCGAGAGGAATGAGTGAAGACCAGTTGAACGATCGTGTTCCGTTGAGCGTCGCGCAGTGGCATGCCCACGTCAATATCTGTTTCACGCCCGATGGCAGTGGCCGCCGCATGACCAGGAAACAGTTCGGGTTTAAGGGCAAGATCGCCACGGAATCAGAGTGTCAGGAAGCAGGCGGGCGATTCGTGCCGCAAGCTGGTGGGTGGATGATTCATGTGTACCCTTTCGAGTCGACTCCCGCAAGGATCTGGACCCACTAAGAGTGACTATCTTTGTCAGCGTGAGTCGTGACTGATTGCCGTGTGAGTGACGCCTCACCTCCCCGTCGTCTTCGGTTTGATCCTCGTCTATCGTGAAGCGCTGTTTGACCCTCGACACTCAAGCGATCAGCCGTGAGTTTTCAGGCATTGGCACCTTCGATGGTCTCTCATGTCTTGCTAACGATCGTGAAAAGTATTACGTTCCA
>JBDTSF010000206.1:0-2674 GCA_039931295.1 Nitrospirota bacterium
CGCAACACGCTGATCGTCGGAGCCGCCTTGCCCGAGATGGGTGAAGAGGGGTTTCGGCTCTGGGCCTTCGAAGGTTTGCATCAAGCAGGCTGGCACAATGAAACGGAGCTGCGCGCCTGGTGCAAAAAGTGTCTGCATTACCAGACCCTGCATGAAGGGGGATTGCAAGATTATGAGGCCTTGGCCTCATACATCCGTCGGCTGGAGCGCACGCACAAGATGCCGGAGAACCGGGTGTTCTACCTGGCGCTACCACCGGACACCGTGCTGAATGCCATGGAGAGACTGGACCAGGCAGGATTACTCAAGAGCCACGGGTGGGTCCGTGTCGTGTTCGAAAAACCATTTGGCCACGACTTTCATTCAGCGCGGCGTCTGAACACGACATTGCATCGCTATGTCGAGGAATCAAAGATCTATCGCATCGATCACTACCTCGGCAAAGAGACGGTGCAGAATCTCCTGGCGTTCCGTTTTGCGAACCCGATTTTTGAATCGCTCTGGAAGCGCGACAGCATCGAGAACATTCAGATTACCGTGGCTGAAGATCTTGGCGTCGAGCATCGAGGCGCCTACTACCAACAGGCGGGGGCGCTTCGCGACATGGTACAGAATCATCTCACTCAACTCATGACGGTGGTGGCAATGGAAGTGCCGGTGTCCTTCGATGCCGCTGCGATTTTGAACGAAAAACAAAAAGTTCTGCATTCCATCGCGCCGATTCTTCCTCACGATGTTGTGTTTGGGCAGTACACGTCCTGGCAGGTCGCCGACCAGACGATTCGCGGGTATCGTGAGGAACCTGGGGTTTCAGAGGATTCGATTACGGAAACGTATGTGGCGCTGAAAGTCGAGATTCACAATTGGCGATGGAAGGGCGTGCCCTTTTATCTCAGGACGGGAAAACGCCTTCCTCGTAAAATGACCCAGATTGCGGTAACCTTTCGTGAGGCCCCCACTCAAGTATTTCGGTCTCTCGATCCCGGCAGTATTCCGCCCAATATGTTGCTGATCACGCTCCAGCCCAGTGAAGGATTCTCGCTCTGTTTTTCCGTGAAGAGTCCAGGACGGCCGTTCCAACTGAGCGACCGCGCATTGCAGTTCGACTATCAGCAAGCGTTTGGCCAGCTCCCCGAAGCCTATGAGACGCTGCTCCGCGACGTGATGATCGGCGACCAGACCCTCTTCGTCAGCGCAGATTTCACCGAAACGGCGTGGCGCCTCTATGATCCGCTGTTGGCTGGAGAACATTCGGTCCACTTCTACAGCGCGGGGAGCTGGGGGCCGAGAGAAGCGGATGCGCTGCTGGAAAAAAATGGACATCGGTGGGCCTTGGGCTGGTGAAAAGAGGGTAGCCTGTTAGTCTCCTGTGCTCGCGCAACGCGCGGCCTCAGAAGGCCCTCGTTGGACGCGCGCAGTGGGAGACCAATCAGGCCACCCTCCTAAAGGAAAAACGAGCAAGCTTGGAGGGATCATTTATATCGTCCATCCCTGAGAGATTATGACCCATTGAAGGAAGCGTGTTATGCCGATCCGCTAAGAACCTGTGTAAATGATTCCACAGTTGTATCTCATTGAAACGGCAACGACAGTGGCATTATGCTCGGAGCATTCGAGTGTGTGTGATACGGACAGAAATCGGCAAATCCGCTCTTGTGCGGATCGGCCTGAACATTGTTGGGCATCGTCAAGGTAAGCCATGGCACTACTTGCTGAAGAAATTGTCGAAGAGTAGTTGAACCGACAAGGATATTTCACGATCCGCGGAATCAAGATGGGCGTTCAAGAAATCGATCTACTCGCAGTCAAATGGCAAATGGATGGAAAGACCGAGTGTCGCCACGTTGAAGTTCAGGCATCTATGCGCCCCGTTAGTTACATTTCTTCTGTCCCGAAGGAAGCGCAAAAGGCTGGTCGCGCTGCCAACAGTGCCAAACGCTCGGATGAAGAACTGATTCAAGGTGTTGAGGAGTGGGGTGGAAAAGAAGTTCCGTCGCTTCGACAAGAACGCTCTTATGGTAAAGCTGTGGAACGGTGACTGGTCATCCGAACTCGTTGTGAATGTCGTGAAATCAGAACCGGAGTTGAATCTCATAGCCAGCCAAGGTATCACGATTCATCGCTTGAGTGACATCGTCGCGTCCCTTGCCAAAGAACTCTTTGTCGTTGGCAGTGCGAGCGGTGGCGACATCGTCGACCTCATTCATATGAGTTCACATACACAGGGGCGCGTATGATGCCCAACCCTGCACGTTAGCGAGACGCGCCTGCGGCACGCCCTTTAGCGCCACGTCGGCCTCAGGCTGATTTATTTTCGTTGGACGGCGGTGTAGTGGGGATTCGAGGTTTAGCGCGATGGCGAGGCGTCACTAACTTTTGCGCACACTATACGGGGGCCGTGCCTCAAGAGAAAGCCTGACTCCATTGGGGGCTTCCGCATGGTTCCTAGCTGCGACTTGCCAAGGGTCTATGTCACGTACCCCTCTCGACATTGATTCCTGCACCCACCTGTCGTATATTTTGGACGGATACAGGAGGACAGGAGGGAGAGACATGGCCACTCCAAGCATTAAAGAAGACGCCCGACGGCTGGTTGAAAAACTCCCGGAGAATTCGACCTGGGACGACCTCGTGCATGAGATTTATGTTCGGCAGGCGATTGAAGCCGGGTTGG
>JBDTSF010000207.1:0-9430 GCA_039931295.1 Nitrospirota bacterium
GGCAATGGCGAGCCAGCCCAATCCCGACTGATTCGTTTCAAACGCCACCGCGCCCATGAATCCAGCGATAAGAATGGCCAGTCCTGTGGCCAGCCCATCCATGCCGTCGAAAAAATTAAAGGCATTCGTGATCCCGACGATCCAGAGCAACGTCAGCATGACATTCGCCACATCGCCGACTGGGCCGCTTGGAAACAGAGTCAGAACCTTGCCCGTCGCGATGACAATCCCCGCCGCCGCTAGTTGAGCAACCAGCTTGGACCATGCGGGCAGTTCACACACATCGTCGATCACGCCGACCACCAACAACAGCGATCCCGCTACAAGGATCCCGATCATCCAGTCCGGCAGGATTGAATTCAACAGGACCGAGCCGAGGAATCCAAGAAAGACAGCTACACCACCAAGCCTGGGAGTAGGATGCGCATGGATTTTACGCGCTGACGGTTGATCGACCAACCCCCACTGATGGCTGAGATGCACCATGAAGGGCGTCAACGCGCCGGCGCCAAGAAAAGCGAAGAGGAGGATGTAGAGCCACCGAAGACCTTCGAATACAAAGAATTGACGGACCATGGGAACCGCTAAGGCCACCACACCCAGCAGAGCCCCCAGGGCAATCGGTGTCAGCCAGCGTCGGCTACTGCGCAACGCGAAGGGTGGAATCTCTATATCGATAGCCTTCATGAAAGTACCTGCACCAACGATTGCTGAATCTGCAGAACTTCATCGTCTGTGAGATCGGGATAGAGCGGAATCGACAGCGCCGTTCGGTCCGCTTCATCGCTATGAGGGAAACCTGGCTGATCAAGATAACGGTGAAGTGGGCGGAAAACAGGCTTACGACAGTGAATCCCCTGCTGTTCCAACCGGCTGATGATATTCGACAGACCGCCAGAGGCGGTCTGTGCATGCGGCAGCCTGATCACAAATCTATAGTAGCCATGCGTCCTACCAGGGGGGACGATCGGACAGACCGCGGCCTTAGAAGAAAGCGTGTCTCGATACGCTGCTGCGAGCACAGAGCGCCGTTCCTGAAAGGCAGAGAACCGCCCTAACTGGGAGCGCCCGAGCGCTGCTTGCAAATCGGTCAGCTTAAGATTGAAGGAAGATGGATCCAAGATCGCTGCGCCATCATATTCGCGCAGTGATGTGATTCGTTCGACCAACGACGCTTCATTCGACAACACCATCCCGCCTTCTCCAGCACACAGTATCTTCGTCGCATAAAAGGAACAGATGGTGAGCAGCCCAACCGTGCCAACAAGCCGACCTTGTTCTGTGACCCCGAGCGCCTGCGCACAATCCTCGATCAATGGAATCCCCAGCCGCTCCAGCGCAGTCAGATCGGCCGGCAGGCCGAATAGATGCGGGACAATGATCGCACGAGTCTTCTTCGTCACCGCCAGACTGGCTGCGAGTGGATCGATGTTGAAGGTATTCACATCGATGTCGACAAGCGTAGCCTGTGCCCCGACTCGTTGGGTCGCAAGCCAGGGTGCGGCACACACATAACTCGGCATGATCACTTCATCGCCCATTCCAATCCTAAGCGCCCGCAACGCCAGCTCCAGCGCCGCAGTCCCTGAGCTGACCGCCACCCCACCCCGCACACCGACAAAGGCGGCCATATCACGCTCAAATCGCTCAACCCAGGGCCCTTGAGCAATCTGACCAGAGCGAAGCACGTCAGCCGTCACTTGCAAATCCTCCTGCGAAATCGCAGGCCGTGAGTGTGGAATCATGGTCGCCACCGTCGTCATTGGCCGATGTTAATAAACAATCGCAACGGCACGAAGCCTTCTGCATTTTTCACCCGACCCTGGATGCCGCGGAAGTGCGCCCCGGCCCGAATCACATCCACAATACTCAGACCTTCAATGTTGGTCTTCCTCACCTGCGAGGCGTGAGCCTCGATTGATTTGACCTTGTCCTCGAGCACATGGTCGATGTCGACGAACACGGTCGGCGAAAAGTTCTGGGTGGTCGGTCCTTCATAGAACAGCACGTTCTGAGTATAGCGGGTCGCGGTGATGGTACTCATCGCCAGGTGCCGGTGATCTTGATGGGTGTCGTCGTGATAGTGCGAGAAAATGAAGTGCGGCTGAATTTCCTTTACCACCTCTTCGATCTCCTGAATGAGTTCGCGCCCCATCGGAACAGCCGTGTCCTCATACCCGCCCCAATAAATTTTTTCGACCCGTAATTGTTTTGCCGATTCTTCCTGCTCGCGCTTGCGTACGCCGCTCGCCCCACCCTTATCACCAGACGTCATCACCATCAGAAAAATGCGATGCCCCTTTTGCGCATACTTGAGCAATGTTCCTCCGCACCCAGCTTCGATATCGTCCGGATGCGCGCCGATGGCCAGAATTCGCATCGGCTTTCTACGATCAGTCGCCATCTCATCCCCCTCGCTCAGTACTATGCCGCCGTAACCACGTTCTGCCCCGCCCGAGCACCGCGCAGTCGCGTCAGCGCCTCTGGGCCACAACAGAACAATAGATCGATCGCCGACATCGCCGGCATAAATGGTTCATAGACTTGCCGATATATCGGATGGTGGAACTGTTGCATCTCCAGCTTCAATCCTGACGAGTCAAATCGCATCACATCCAGATACTGCTCCCCGCCAGGACCGGAGAGATATCCCGATGCGCCGACGGCATGACAAAGATCAATCAACCGATCTGTAGGCTCTTCACGCGCCTCCCACTCCGACGCACAACGGACAGGCGTCGTAATTCCGTATGCCCTAAGTAGCCACCGCATGACCCTCATATTCAGCTCATGCAATCGTTCCCATGGCATGGCATAGAGGCTAAGCAATTCCGGAAGGTAGCGGTCACGGAATGGCGCCTGCGCATAATGCATCTCGATGGCATGTCGGTGCTGGCGCTGCCAATTCACAGTTTGGTTGACCTGAACATCTTTCACCAGTTGGCCAAACCGATGAAGGACCGGTACGGTCACCCATTGGCAACCGCCCGCGGTTCTGATTCGATTGCGATTTTGCCACTCATTCTTCTTGAACTGCACTGAATCCAACGCGATGAATAAATCGGCCTGATCGATCTTGTCCAGATACCCAAGCCAGGGTAGAAACTGCGGTTGATGAATCGTGACGCGCATCGATGGTGCCTTAGCTCATTGCCTTCAGCGGAAGAATCGGCTCCACAACAATTGGGTTACTCAACAGTTCGCCACTGCCGGTGATCTCCACTCGATAGGTGATCCGCTCTGCGATTGGCGAGTTTGTGTCCGGCCAGTCGATGCGAAACGGCGTCTGACCGGCCAATTGCGCGAGAATCTGGCCGGAGCGAATCACCCGCACCTTCACAGGGTGACGTCCGCGATCGGTCGCCGTGACAGAGAGTCGAATCATGAGATCGCGCGCCCCACCAGGATCAAGCCTGTCACCGACCGATGCCGATCTGGTTCCACCATGGCACACTACTTGAAACTCGTCTAATCGAAGTTGAACATGCTGATCGCCATCCCCCACCGCATAGGAGTGACCGTGCTGAAGCGCCTCGAGAAGACCGGCAGCGGTCCGCTCTTTCACCCAGAGCACCGTCACAAGTCGATGCAAGTCCTTCCCCGCATCCGTGAATCCATGAAACGCCAGTTCCCCGATCAGCACAGGGGGCGAGCGCTGTTCACTGGCGGGCAATTGAAGCAACCGGTCCCACAATTCACCTGGCTTCACGCCTGTTCGTCCATCCTGATAGAGCCCTCCAAAGCCGGTATACCCCGTCGTCTGTAGCAACGACTCAAGATGAGGCTCCGTCTTAACGGTAACAGTTCCCAACGGGCCAGCAACATATTCATGAAAGTCTCGCGCTTCTGTCATCGACCAAAAAACAAGCCCACCCTTCGCTCTCACATCGTCGATCAGGGCCTGATAGGGACGATACCCCAACCGATCATCATATGAACTAAACGCAGGCTGGCTCAGGGGCCAGGCATTCGCCACCAGCGCCACCGCAAGGACGATCAGCACACAGGCGATAGCCCGCCGGAGCGATCGCCGGGCGGGATCACGCCGGAACGGCCTCCACAACCAGACGGCTGGAATAGCCAACAACATCGGCACACCATTCACGGCTCCTCGCCAATCGAATGTGTAAGAGGATGGATTCCCGCTCGCCGGAAGGGATCGATAGTCATCCGGCTTGGTCAGACCGATCACCAGAAGATTGCGTTGAGCATTATGCATCGTCAACGTTCGATCCAGAATCGAGCCGGTCCAATAGTAATAGGGGGCAACCTCGACTCCGGGTAGGATGATCAGCTTTGGGTGACGTCTCTGCGCTGCCTCGATCTCGTCCAAGTACCGTTCGATTCCATATTCCAACACAGAGGGAAAACTGACGTGTTGTTTCAAAAGACCCGGCAACGGCCACAGTCCATACTCATAACGCAGAGAAAAATTGTCGGTCAGAATCAGCGCATCCAGGCCCAGTTCTTCCGCCCGTTCAGCCAACGCTTCAATAGTCAATTCACCGGTGCTGGCAGAACTATGAACATGTACCGTAGCCAGCACCTGCTGTCGCACTTCGGATACCTGTGCTCTCACATCAAAACCTGGCAAAAATGACGTCATGATCACGAACGCCAGTATCAATCGATAGATACGATACATCGCGTCCTTATTCTTACCCGCGAGCACTGAGGGCCTCTGCAAAAATTGTTTCAATCCCGCGAACCATTGAACGCGAACCATATCGACTGTCTACGCTACGGCCCGCAGCCAGCCCTAATTGCCTAGCCCAATCCGGCCGATCGAGTAATCGCCGTATGGCATCCGTCAACGCTTCGGCATTACCAGGAGGCACCAGTAAACCAGTGTGCTCGTGGCTGATGACAGCAGGAATACCACCGACACGGGAGGCAATCACCGGCAACCCAGCTGCCATGGCTTCGACCAGCGCACGCCCCATCCCTTCATTGAGCGAAGGCAACACAAACAGATCCATCCCGGCCAGACAGGCTTCGACGTCATCCCTATGACCAAGGAAGTGCACCGCATCGAGGATTCCAGCCAATTCCGCCTGCTGCAGAAGTGCGTCATGCCGATCTCCACTTCCGACGATCACGAGATGGAGGGAGGGGAAGTCCTTTTTCAATTTGGAGACAGCTTCGATCAGGTATGTGTGGCCTTTAATATCGGTGAGCCATCCGACTGATCCGACGATCAACGCATCCGGTGGACAGCCAAACCACTCCGGCTGTTGTTTCCCCTGAGCCCTCGCCAGTCTAAACCGCTCGCGATCGATCCCGCTCGGCACCACAGCAAACCGGTCGGCTTTACCGACATCACGATCGAGATGATCCCGTCGTTCCGCGTCCGTCAGCGCAATCAGTCGATCCGTCATCGCACTCAATACCCGTTCGATCTGAAGAAACACCCAGGATCGGGTTGGACCGAAATGCCCGTAAAACACATGGCCGTGTGGCGTGTGGACGATGACTGGGACCTTCGCAATCCAAGCCGCCACTCGTCCTAACACACCGGCCTTCGATGTATGGGTATGGACCAATGCCGGCCGCTCTTGCCAGAACAGGCGAGTCAATTGCCACAGGGCTTGTATATCTTTCAGTAGATGGACCTCTCTTGTCAGGGAAGGAAGCAGCATGCAGCGAACATCCGCCTTCTCAAGTCGCCGGCAATTCTCTTCAGTTGCGACCTGCCCGCCTTGCGCATCCCAACGCCCTGGATACCCGGCAACCACCAGCAGCTCGAACTGGGCACGGTCATGACCGAGAGCGGTCAGCATCGTGTTCTGTGCAGACCCGCCATAGTCCAGCCGCGTAATCACATGAATCACCTTCTTCGCTCCGGCCGACTCACGTGCTAGAGCCGATCTGTTTTTCGACAAGCGCATGAACAGTCGATCGAGATCTGCCGTATGCGCCACCCAATTATATCGCTGCTCCACCATCGCGCGACCTTTTGTTGCCCAGCGCTCTCGCTCACCTGGTTGACTGCGAAACCGCATTAATATCAGCCGTAATGTTTTTGCGAGAGACGCCGCGTCGGTTCCTTCCGCGACAAACATCGGATCAACCGTGCTCAACACTTCAGGGATCGCGCCGACCGGCGTCCCCATCACCGGCGTACCGCAGGCTAACGCCTCGACCGTCACCAAGCCGAACCCTTCGAGTTGTAGCGTCGGCATCACGACCAAATCGGAAGCCTGGTAGTACTTCGCCAATTGATCCTCCGGCACAAATCCGAGCAACCTGACTGCATCGTGTAATCCCTTGCTGAAAATGTGTTCTTCCAATCGCGAGCGTAGTTGGCCATCTCCACCAATGAGGAGGAGAAGGTCTCGCTGCTCCTCTCCGAGCATCGTCATGGCTTCGAGAAGATGCTCTAGACCCATGCGAGACACCAGATTGCGAACCGTAAACAAAACCGTACGATTCTCCGGCAATTTGAGTTCCCGTCTGATCTCGTTCCGATCCTGCGGCGGGTAGAACATGGCCGGATCGGCTGCGCCGGGAACCACGGTAATGGATTTCGGAGGGATGCCGTGAGCAGCGATAACTTGTTGCTTCATGAATTCACTCAACACGATCACATGATGACAGCGGCGGATCACCATGTGTTCAATCCAACGCCGGGCGCGCACGCTCAGCCGACGTCTAGCCCGTTCATGCGTCGTCACAGCCCTCTCTGCTCTGGTGAGATATTCCTCATGCGCCAACGAGTGACAGACATAGACCCAGTGATTGACCTTCCCGTAGCGGAACAGAATCGGGCCAAGACCGGCCAGTGATTGATGAATCATCGCGACATCGACCGACGAACCCTGCATTGTGAGATCAAATGCCCGAAGAGAATTTTGCACCGAAGACCAGACAAAGGCCGGCTCGCTGGTTCGTTTGACGGAATACCGCCGTTCTCTCACACTTCCGATCGATAGGTCGGCCTCTGCAGACTCAAAGGGAGCCCGCGCGACCACGCGCACATGATGGCCTAGCTTGGCGAGCCCCAACCCTTGTTGCCGGAGCACTCGCTCAGCGCCACCGATAACCTGTTCGACCGTGACTTCTGCGAGCAAGACGACGTTCATGCCGCGCCTACTCCCATTGAATAGGAAGAGAGAGACGGTGCCACCTGCCCATGCCACAATTCCAACACCATGAGCGCATAGAGTTGATCCGTAAAGTTTCGCCGTCCGCTGTGATGCTCTGTAAGCAGCCATTGCACATAAGCAGGGTTGACGTAACCCCGACGGCGGATGGTCTCATTAGAAAGCAAATCACGACTCATCTCGCGCAGGTCTTCTCTCAGCCATCGTGCGAGCGGTAGCATGAAACCTCGCTTCTTGGCTGCGACAATACTCTCAGGCAACATGCCTTGCAGCGAAGATCTCATAAATCCTTTTAACTTCCATCCATGAAACTTTGTCGAAGCAGACAACGAACAGGCAAAGGCCAACAGACGGTGATCGCAGAAAGGGACACGCAGTTCAAGCGAGTGGACCATGCTCATCCGATCGCCCATCCGCAATAAATCGTCCGGCAAATAGGTCTGTAAATCAACACCCATTGCACGATCAGATGGGTCGCAAGAGGGCCATTCTTGGAAGAAGTCTCGGATACGGTGAAGGGAAACATTATCGGCCACAACAGCCCGGAGTGCCTCGGCATACAACGGCGCATCCCATCCTGCCGGTTGAAATGTCGTCCAGCGGAGGTATTGCTCACCTAACGGACGATGGCCGTCCAGGAGAAATCGTTTGATGCGGCCACGAACCTCATGGCCTCCTGCGCCATCCGACAGACCGGACTCAGCGCGAGACGCAATCCATGAACGCATCCCCACAGGAAGCGATGCATAGCGAGCCGCAGCCCGTAGCCCAAGATAGCGAGGATAGCCGCCGAAGAGTTCATCGCCGCCGATACCGGACAGCGCAACCGTCACAGACCGTCTAGCCACTTCGGATACCAGATACGTAGGAATGGCCGAAGAGTCCGCAAACGGTTCTCCCATCCCAGCTACCACGCGAGGAAGCAGCGAGACCACATCGGGTCGCAGCACGGCTTCTGTATGGTCCGTCCCGAAGTGTGTCGCGAGGAGCCGGGCGGCTTTGAGCTCATTGTATGATTGGTCTTCCGGCGCCTCGTACCCGATGGAAAACGATTTGATCGACCCAGGAATCACCTCGCGCATGCAGGCCAAGATCGACGCAGAGTCCAACCCACCGGACAGGAACAAGCCAAGCGGCACGTCACTGAGCAAATGCGCCTGCACGGAATCCCGCAACATGCCCAGAAAGCTCGCTCGTTGGTCGCCCAACGGAGGCTCAACCTGATTACCCAGCGCTTCCAGAGGACGATAATAGCGCCAGAACTCTAAACGCCCCCGCACAATCTTAAGAGCCTCCCCAGGTTGAAGCTGATGAACACCTTCAACGATCGTTTCGGGGCCAGGCACATAGAGTAGCGATAGGAAGTCGGCGATGGCCTGTGGACGAATCGTCCAATGAGGCAGTCCTTCCAGCAGTGACGGAAGCTCTGAAGAAAAGACCACACGGTGATCAGCACCCGCATTGCCAGGTAGGGCAGCGTAGTAGAGAGGTTTGATCCCTAAGCGATCGCGAACCAGCAACACGAGGTCCCGCTCTCGATCCCATATGGCGTAGGCAAACATTCCACGCAACCGGTAGACCGCTTCCGGCCCCTCCTCTTCGTACAAATGCACCAGAACTTCAGTATCGCAATGGGACTGGAAGCGATGGCCTTTTTGGATCAGCTCTTCGCGAAGCTCTCGATAGTTGTAGATCTCCCCATTCATCACCGCCCAGACGGTGCCAGTCTCGTTCCGAACCGGTTGATGGCCGCCGGCAGGATCAATCACGCGCAATCGCCTTACTCCGAAGGCCATACCTACGTCGTGATGAGTGCCCTCCTCGTCCGGCCCTCGATGAACAAGCCGATCGAGCATCCGGTCAAGGAGAACCGGGTCGTTATCCCCTACGAGGCCGCAAATACCACACATGAAATGGCCACTCCAAATGAACGTACTACCGACTCTTCTCTATCAAGACTCGCTCTCGTCGTTCATACTCCTCCCGCTCCTTCTGGTGGCGGGGCGAGATCTCTTGAGGCGGCACGTCGACTGGCTCATACCGGATATGTTTGGCAGATCCCACCGAAGTAAATAATGACCGCACTCCGAACGTGGCTACTGCGGCAAGCAGGCAGAGCACAACAACTATGCCAAAAAATCTGATTGCACGTCGCCCACGGAGACTCAACCAATGGGATCTGCTCACGACACTACCTTGTTCCGCTGGGCAATGAGCTCAAATGAAGGTGCCCAGACCATGCGCCCTCCCGACACCTTATAGAGCGCCTCCGCACAGGACCAGAACGCCGTCGCACCGATCCGCCACTTGAGGCGACTCATCCACGG
>JBDTSF010000208.1:0-2610 GCA_039931295.1 Nitrospirota bacterium
CGATGCTGGAGCAAGCGCGCAAGCTCAACATTAAGCGGGTCTGTGTTCACAAAGGGCTTCCTCTTGGACCGGTGCCGGATTACAACCACCCCAAGGATTTGATCAAAGCCGCAAGAGACTTTCCAGACATCGATTTCCTGGTCTATCACTCGGGGCTCAAGAGTACCTCGACGGTGGATACAGTGTTTGCGAGGACAGGCGAAATTCCTTGGACCACCGAGTTCTGTCGTATGAAGCAGGCACAGCCTGGAATCAAAAACATTTACATGGAGCTCGGCTCAACCTTTGCGCAACTTGTTACGACTCATCCGGCGGTTTGTGCGCATCTGCTCGGACAGATCATCGACGCATTCGGCGTCGATCACGTGCTCTGGGGAACAGACTCGATTTGGTATGGGTCGCCGCAATGGCAGATCGAGGCCTTTCGGCGATTCCAGATTCCAGATCAGCTGATTGATCAGCATCGGTACCAGCCGCTCACGCGCCAGGTAAAGGAACAGATCTTTGGATTGAATGCGGCGCGTGTGTTTGGCGTTGATGTCAAGGCGAAACGGAATGAGTTGCAACAAGACGTGCTGGGGCAACTCAGGATGAGCTATCTGGAGGAAGGGCCGGAGCCGAGCCATCGAGTCTATGGGTGGGTGGTGTGAGAGCCGATATGAATAGATGGAGGACGTGACCACATGAAGAGCGAAATCTTATATCCAGGGGCGTTTCCGATGGTGCGGGTGGACTTAGCAGCTGGCGAGAACATCAAAGCTGAGTCGGGCGCGATGGTGGCATGCTCACCGACTATCGACATTGAAAGTAAGATGGAAGGCGGATTTCTTGGAGCCCTATCTCGAAAGTTCCTGACTGGGGAGAAATTCTTCTTCCAGACGCTACGCGCTAGTCGAGGTCCCGGTGAAGCCTTGCTGGCTCCGACGGTGCCAGGTGAGATTGCCATTTTGGAGCTTGATGGCGTGAACGAGTATATGGTCCAGAAAGACGGTTTCCTCGCGGGCACAGACGGGATCGTCATCGAAAGTAAAATGCAGGGCCTGAGCCGTGGACTGCTGGGTGGAGAGGGCTTCTTCATTCTGAAAATCAGCGGAAAGGGGACACTCGTTCTGAACAGCTTCGGGGCCATTCACAAGATCGAGTTGAAGCCCGATCAGGAATACATCGTGGACAATAGCCACCTGGTAGCCTGGTCCTCTACGACCTCATACAACATCGAAAAAGCCACCTCCGGTTGGGTTGCCAGTTTCACGTCAGGCGAAGGGTTTGTCTGTCGGTTCAAAGGACCTGGACTCGTCTACATTCAAAGTCGAAACCCGGGTAGTTTTGGAGCGTGGATACGGCGGTTCATCCCGGTCTCCCAGTAGCGGATGCTGAAAATGACCGCCAACTTCGTTCTCGACTCGCAGAAAATTCTCAACGTACCCCGGAGGGTACGCCTCCGGTTTCTGCTCGCCTGCGGCCTCGTTCGCGGCCACTTTGAGCAGTCGTTCAACTCTAGATGACCACTATCACCCCCAATGCACTCTGTTTCGGTGATGAGTTTCCTGCCGCTGGTGCGCCTTGTCTTGTTCAAGTGGAGGGGCATGGACTCACTGTCACTTTTGAATCTGAAACTGCCGATGGCCAACCGGAATCCGTTCCTTTTTCTAGCCTCACTGTCTCAGCAGGTGGGCTCGACCATGACCAGCTTGTCGTAAAATGGGCCGGGCAGAAAGGAGAGCGAACGCTCTATCTAAAAAACCCTGATGTGATTCGCGCCTTCCGGCAAGCGGCGCCGGATCATGTGAGTCATTCCTTTGAACAAGCGGCGGAACGCGTCCGGCAGGTGCGCCACCGGGGCCGGCTCGTCTGGGGTCTAGTTGGCGGAGTGCTTCTGGCCACAGTGCTGGGACTTTGGTTCCAATCCGATCTGCTCGTTGAGATTGCCGTAAGCCGGATTCCGGTAGAGTGGGAACAAAAGCTGGGCGAGTCGGCCTATCGGGATTTTCTCAGCCATCAGGAAGTAATGAAAGAGGGCCCTGCAGTCGCAGCGCTGGGAGAGATGACCCAACGCATGACGGCGCAGATTCCAGATAGTCCCTACAAGTTCGAAGTGACAGTAGTGAAGAGCGACGTCGTCAACGCCTTTGCGCTTCCTGGCGGGTACGTGGTGGTATTCACCGGGCTCATGAAAAAAGCAGAAAGCGGCGAAGAAGTGGCGGGCGTGCTGAGCCATGAATTGAACCACGTGCTGCAGCGGCATGGGCTTGAACGGATTGTAAAAAGTCTTGGGCTGATGACGGTGGCGGCCATTGTGATCGGCAATCAGCAGGGCCTCGTCGGGATGATGAAGCAACTCGGCGTTGAGCTGTTCACCCTCAAGTTCGGCAGAGAGCAGGAGACCGAAGCCGATCTAAGGGGATTACAATTGCTTCAGCGGGCAAAGATCGATCCCTCCGGTATGATCACATTTTTCGAACGGCTCTCGGAGAAAGATCAGGGTCGAATGGAGTGGCTCTCCACGCATCCGATGAGCGCTGTCAGAGCCGATCGATTGAGAACAGAGCTCGCCGCCTTGCCGAAGAAATTGCCGGAACCGTTTACGTTCAACTGGAAACAGGTGCAGGC
>JBDTSF010000209.1:0-39472 GCA_039931295.1 Nitrospirota bacterium
CTTTGGAGAGGGTGTAGAACTCGACGCCGACATCCTTGGCCCCGGGAACCTGCAAGAAGCTCGGCGCCTTATATCCGTCGAAGACCAAGTCGGCATAGGCCAGATCATGAATGACAATCACGGAATGTTCTTTGGCAAAGGTGACGATCTTCTTAAAAAACTCGAGGTCCACCACCGCCGTGGTGGGATTATGCGGAAAATTGATGACCAAGATCTTCGGCCTTGGAAAGGTCTGGCGATAGACCCGCTGCAAATCGTCGAAGAAGTCGCTGTCCGGTCGTAACTCGATCCCACGGACTTCCCCCCCCGCAATAATGAAACTGTACATATGAATGGGATACGTCGGCGTCGGCGTCAGCACGACGTCCCCGGGTCCGATCAAGGCCAGCGCCAAATGTGCCAACCCCTCTTTAGAACCGATCGTGACGATGGTCTCGGTTTCAGGATCCAGATCGACATCGTAATTCCGCTTGTACCAACCCGCGATCGCATGCCGAAGTTTTGTAATTCCACGCGAGGCCGAATACCGATGATTTTTTGCCTTCCGTGCCGCCTCGATCATCTTCTCGACGATATGGCTCGGCGTCGGTTGGTCCGGGTTACCCATTCCAAAATCGATGATGTCTTCACCCTGCTGGCGAGCCTCAAGTTTGAGACTCTGCACCTGGGCAAATACATACGGGGGTAGTCGTTTGATGCGATAAAATCCGTCGCCTAATCCCATGCAAATCCTCTGTCGGTCATGCCCGCACACGCCGGGGTATCGAGTAGTCGCCCCCCCCGCTGCTTGAAGGGGCCTATTCTAATGGCGCAGAGCATATCGAGTCAAATTATGCCGTGATTCTGTGGGGTTCGGCATCTAGACCCTTTTGATTGACTGAGACGATATCCAGCCAGTTCTGCCTCCAGGTCCTTGCCTCGCTCTGTTAATTTCTGTTACAACTGCAGCGCCTTTTGCGCGCATCACTCAACTCAGTTTTTCCACGCTCTACATAGCAGAACGGAGGGTCCGTGCCACGACTTGGGGTGAATATCGACCATGTGGCGACATTACGGCAAGCCCGTGGTGGGACCGACCCGGACCCCCTGGCCGCCGCTGTGCTCGTAGAATTAGCAGGAGCTGATGGTATTGTCGTCCACCTGAGAGAAGATCGGCGTCATATCCAAGACCGCGACCTTCGCCTCTTGCGTGAACTCATCCGCACCAAGCTCGATCTGGAGATGGCCGCCGATGAAACGATGGCTAAAATCGCTCTGACCATCAAGCCGGATATGGTGACCCTCGTCCCGGAGAAACGTCAGGAGCTGACGACTGAAGGCGGCTTGGACGTGGCCGCCCACAAAGATCGTATCCAGCAGATCGTGACCCTCCTTCACGACGCAGGCATTCCTGTGAGTCTCTTCATCGAGCCGGATTTGGCCCAAGTCAAAGCCGCGCACAGAGTCTCAGCCGACTTCGTCGAACTCCATACCGGCCGCTACGCGAATGCCAAACGCTCGAAAGAAGCCGACGCTGAAGTCGAGGCGATTACACAATCGGCTAAGCTCTCGTACAAACTTGGTATGGGCGTCAATGCCGGGCACGGCTTGGACTACCGCAACGTGATGCGGCTCACGCATATTCCTGAAATCGTGGAATACAATATCGGCCACAGCATCATTGGCCGAGCGGTTCTCGTAGGCCTCGACCAAGCTGTGAGAGAGATGAAAGCGTTGCTGAGTTGAGCCCTCTCGCCGGTGCGACACCCTGCGCCCCTCTACGAGCCACACGATTCGCGCTAGTCATGACAGTACACCGTCGGCAACAAATATCTCTCTACTCCACACTCACCCGATTCCATATGCTATATCGATCACGCACGCAAGGCCGTCGATGAAGATCGTGACAGGAACCGAGATGCAGTCGCTCGATCGCCGCACGATCACCGAAGCGCATGTCCCCAGCACCGTCTTGATGGAGCGCGCCGGCGAAGGCATTGTCAGACATCTTGAGGAGTACTGTGGGCCGGTACGAGGCAAGTCTATTACCATTCTCTGCGGAAAAGGAAACAACGGAGGAGACGGATTGGTTGTTGCCCGGCTGCTGCACCGCCGACGGGCACGAATCCATGTCGTCCTCCTCACTCCTATCACCGACTTGGGTCGCGATGCCGCAACGATGTATCGACGGCTCGTTCGGATCACGGGGCGAACCGCGATCGTTCGATTCCGATCTGCCGACCAGATACAACCTCTCCTCGCCTCCAGCGACATCCTTATCGACGCCCTCCTGGGTACCGGATTGTCCTCCATCGTAACCGGAGCCTATCGTGAGGCCATTGACCTCATCAACAATGCCGGGAAACCAATTGTCGCCGTCGATATTCCATCCGGCCTCCATGCCGATACCGGCGCCGTCCTTGGACAGGCAATCCATGCCACATTAACCATCACCTGTGGCCTCCCGAAACTTGGTCTCTATGTCGATGCGGGGATCGACCACGCCGGTGCCGTCCGTGTCGCAGATATCGGCATTCCACCCGCTTATGTGGATGCCATCGAGAGCCGAACCATGCTCCTGACACACGACAGCGCGTGTCAGTCGCTCCCGACGCGCAAACTCTCCTCCCATAAGGGAACGTTTGGCCATGCAGGGATTATTGCAGGATCCGTCGGAAAAACAGGCGCGGCAGCGTTGGCAGCCCGTGCGGCCCTCCGCATTGGAGCAGGCTTAGTGACCGTCGCCACTCCCAACAGTGTGAACGATGTCCTGGAGGCCAAGTTACTGGAAGCCATGACGATGCCGCTCCCGGAAACAAAAGCACGGACACTTGCCCGCTCCGGACTCGATCGTGTCGTGGCGTTTATCCAAGCACGCACAGCGATCGCCGTTGGCCCCGGACTTTCGACCCATCCTGAAACCGTTGAGCTCATTCAGTCATTGTTGAAACATCTGGATCGCCCATCGGTTCTCGATGCCGATGCACTGAACGCCTTGGCAGGGCGGGCCTCATTGCTGACCGAATGTACAACCCCGCCCATTCTCACCCCACACCCCGGCGAGATGGCCCGGCTCGAAGTCGATGCCACCACACAGAGCGTCAACGCAGACCGAATCGGCACAGCCAGACGGTTTGCCCGAGAACGCGGCGTATTCGTCGTCCTCAAAGGCGCACGGACCGTGATTGCCCGCCCCGACGGGCTTGTCGCCATTTGCCCAACTGGCAATCCCGGCATGGCCACGGCAGGAACCGGTGATGTGTTGACCGGTATGATTGTCGGCCTACTGGCACAACGGGTTCCTGTGTGGGAGTCCGCCTGTGCCGCAACCTATTTTCATGGATTGGCCGGCGACTTAGCGTCGCGATGCCTCGGGCAGCCCGGGATGCTTGCCGGCGACCTTATTGCTCAGATTCCGTATGCGCTCCAACAGACGAAAACGATCTGACCTCACCAGGCCAGCCAAGGCGAAACTGCCTGCCGTACGCCGTCATGCTGCATCGAGCTTGCCATGGCGACTCGTATCGGTTTCGCGCCAACACACTGATCGACTAGGCCAAGCGATCGGTCGCGTGCTTCGCGGGGGAGAAAGCATTGCGCTCTTCGGACCGCTCGGAGCGGGTAAAACCACGCTCGTTCGTGGAATCGCACAGGGTCTAGGCGCATCGCCAGCGACAGTGACCAGCCCGACGTTCGTCGTGATCCACGAATATGACCAAGGACGTCTCCCACTTGCCCACATGGATTTGTACCGCATTCGCTCACCCCACGACCTTGAATCAACAGGATTGATCGAGTATTTTTCAGGCCAGACTGTGGCGGTAATAGAATGGGCCGATAAGGGCCTTGCCGCACTTCCGCAGGACCGGATTGAGATTACCCTGAATCATCGTGCCATGCGAAGCCGAACGATTCAGTTGCGCGCGACGGGACCACAGTCCAACGAAATCATCGGGCTCACACGTATGCAGTACCGAAAGACCGGCAGGGTACTTCGAACGTCATCATCCAGGACCTTGAGCGAAAAGGAAACCGCGAGGCCATGATTAGACTGATCCTCGTCGGAGTGTTGCTGCTTCTCTCCCTGGCTTTTTTCCTTCAGAACCAGGAACAGGAGGTCACCCTCCGTTATTTCTTCGGGCTCTTCGAAGCTTCGACGCCGATCTATAAACCCATCTTGGCTGGATTCGCGATGGGACTCCTGGTCTCCGGGATTCTTTTTTTTCCTCCGTGGGTAAAGAACCGCCTCGAACTCCGCCGAAAAACCAAAGCCCTGCAAGAAGCCGAAGGGGACTTAGAACGGCTGCGCCTTTCTCTCGATACCGCCACCGGTCGTGCATCCTCCACCCTTACCGGCGAAGCACATCGAGACCGACACGATGAGTGACGCAGATGCCTCCCCCTTGATGCGGCAACACCGCGAGATCAAGCGCGGCTATCCCGATGCCATTCTGTTGTTCCGCGTCGGTGACTTCTACGAAATGTTTTACGAAGATGCGCAGATTGCCTCCACACTCCTTTCCATTGCCCTCACCTCTCGAGACAAATCCAGCCCCAACCCTGTTCCACTCTGTGGAGTCCCCTACCATGCTGCGAAAGGCTACATCGCCAAACTTCTCAAAGCCGGTCGAACCGTCGCCCTCTGCGAGCAGGTAGAGGACCCGAAACTCGCCAAGGGCCTCGTGCGCCGTGAAGTCGTTCGTGTGTATACACCGGGGACGCTGATCGATACGGAGTTTCTCTCTCCCGGGGAATCGCATTTCCTGGCAGCGGTCGCCTTCTCCGACGACACGATTCCCTCTGCCAAAAAGCCATTCGTCATTGGTCTGGCCTGTTTGGACGTCTCCACCGGGGAGTTTTGGGTCACAGAGTTCCAAGGGGCACAGGCGGAGATCCAGCTGTTGGATGAACTGGCCCGGTTAGAACCTCGGGAGATACTCTACCCCGATTCCCCTGCGAATGCTGGATCGTGCCTGACTCGCCTGCGTGGACCACGGCTCTGTTCCCAACCCTCAACCTCCTTCAACTCCAAAGATACTGAGCAATTACTCCAAACACAGTTTGCGGTGCATTCGCTCGATGGATTTGGCTGTCGCGGCCTGAGCGCAGGGATCGGAGCCGCCGGAGCAGTGTTACGATATGTTCGAGAAACTCAACCTACCGCTTCTCTCGCACACCTTCGCCGCATACACGTTCGCTGGAACGGCGATGCCATGCATCTGGATAGCGCCACCATTCGCAACCTCGAACTTGTGCGGCCGCTGGAATCTGGTGCGCACCGATCAGGCCAGGATCAACCCACAGTGTTGTCGGTGCTGGACCGCACAACCACAGCGATGGGCAGTCGCTTGTTACGCCAATGGCTTGTCAGACCGCTTCTTAATTGTGACACCATTCACGCTCGTCTCGATGCCGTCGGCGAGTTGAAAGACCTCATTCAACAACGCGTATCTCTCCGGTCCGCCCTCCGCAATGTGCAAGATATGGCCCGTCTGGGGAGCCGCGTCACGCTCGGCATCGCAGGGCCGCGCGAACTACTTGCATTGAAACAGTCCGTGGACGCCTTGCCGGAATTACGATCCCACCTCCAATCGTTCGTCGCGTCATTGTTGTCTGATGTTCGAGAGTCGTGGGACGATTGCCAGGATGTGCATGATGCGATTGCGCAGGCCATCAAACAGGATGCGCCGATGGCGCTCCGCGACGGTGGCGTGATTCGTGAGGGATACCATGCCGGGGTCGATGAACTGCGCAAGGCAAGCACAGAGGGTAAGAACTGGATCGCCTCATTGGAAGCCAAAGAACGAGAGCGAACGGGGATCGACTCCTTGAAGATTCGCTATAATCAGGTATTCGGCTACTACATCGAGATTACGAAAACACACCTGTCCCGCATCCCGCCCGACTATATTCGCAAACAGACGCTGGTCAATGCCGAGCGATTCATGACACCGGAGCTCAAAGAGCTGGAAGAGCGTGTCACGGGCGCTGAAATGAAACTGTTGGCGCTCGAACAAGGGCTGTTTGAACAATTGCGCGAACGCGTAGCAAACGAGGTCCCTCGTCTTCACACGATGGCCCAGGCTGTCGCATTACTGGATGTCCTCGCTTGTCTAGCCGAGACCGCCGCGTTACAGCGCTATGTCAAACCCCTCGTCGATGAGAGCAGCACAATCCTTGTTCGTGAAGGCCGGCACCCAGTCGTCGAGCAACTTCATAGTGATCTGACCTTTGTACCCAACGACATCACTCTCGACTGTGAACACAACCGTCTTGTGATTCTTACCGGACCCAATATGGCAGGGAAAAGCACCTATCTCCGTCAGGTGGCTCTGATCGTGCTGTTGGCACAGATTGGGAGCTTCGTGCCGGCAGCCGAAGCCCGCATTGGACTGGTTGATCGGATTTTCACGCGCGTGGGAGCCTCGGACAACTTGGCTGCCGGACAGAGCACCTTCATGGTCGAGATGATCGAGTCGGCCCACATCTTGAACAGTGCAACCGCCCGCAGCTTGATTCTCTTAGACGAGATTGGGCGAGGCACCAGCACCTACGACGGGCTGAGTATCGCCTGGGCTATCGCTGAGCACATACAAGACCGCCGGTATTTGGGGGCTAGGACGCTATTCGCCACGCATTATCACGAAATGACGCAACTGGAAGGATTACGGGAAGGGATCAAAAACTATTGCGTGGCGGTCCAGGAGCGGGATGGAGACGTGGTCTTCTTGCGTAAAATTGTGCCGGGCGGCGCTGACCGCAGTTACGGTATTCATGTCGCCAAACTGGCGGGATTACCGACTTCCGTGATCGAGAGAGCCCAGGAGGTACTTGCGCAGCTTGAACAAACCGATTCGACGACCTCGACTCCCGCTCTGCCATCAGAACACAAACCAACCCAGGCTTCCCTTCCCCATGCACACCCGATTGTGGATGAGGTCAGACAGATCGATCTTTTTTCAATGACTCCGCTGGATGCGCTCAACCGGCTTGCCGATCTGCAGCGTAGGGCCGCCGACTCCGATAAGTAACTCTCAAAACAAAGGCGGCATCCCCTTTCGGAAATGCCGCCTTTGAAGTTAGCGTCTAGCTCAGGTCAATGACCGGACCCAAGGTTGTACTTCGCGGTCCAGGGAATCAAGCCAGCGATGGGCTCTCCACCTGGGAGCAACACATCATACTGCATAGGAATAGCGGCCCCATCGGGAGACTTCGGTGAGGTATTGAGCACTTGCTTCGCTGCTGCGCAGCTAGCCTCGACTTCGCTCTTCCCCGCACACTCTTTCAACCGCACGCCGGAAATGCTCAACGGCTTCCCCATGGAACCAGCCACTTCCTGGATCTTCTTGACTGAGGAAATGACACGATGATTCTGTTCAGGTTCTGTCGCCACAAACTCAATCAAGTCGGTCGTACTGCCAGGTGGCACTTCCTTTGCCGCAGCCGGTCCCGCATGGGGGCGACCCATCTTCTTCAGCTCTTCCCAAGCGCCCTTGTCTGCATAGAACTTTAGATTTTTACCTGGGTGAATCTTCTGCCAGAAGAGACCGCTCTCGGCAACTCCGCCGAACACAGAGACGTTGATCCAAACCGCTTCATCGTAGGGATCGAGCACGATCACCCGACCCTGTATGGTGGTCGGTTTGCTCATATCGCCCCACTCAAACCGTTCTTGGAATGATTCGATCGCCAGCGCGGAAGAGACGGTTGAAACCACCAGTCCTACAGCCGCCATGATGGCTAACCCCTTTGTATGAATCTTCATAATCGCATCCCCCTTAACAGAGCATGAAAGAATAAAATCTTGTCAAGGTCGATTACTTAATAACCTTAAAGCCGGTGATCGTCCGACCATCTAGGCTCACTTCCATGGCGACAAGTTCCTGAGAGGCCTTGATGATCTGATCCATCAGCGTCTTGTCCTTCACCGCCAACCGGACAGTTGAAGCAGCATGGTACCAACCCGAGTACGGATTATTCTTATCGGTACCACCCACAAACCCCCAACCGCAGCAAGTGAGCAATGGATCAGGCGGTTTCACATCAAGATCGGAAGATGATCGGCCATTCGGGGTTCCAGAAGCCTGCTCACCACTGTTCCAATATTGAATTCCAAATAGCAATTCTCCATCAGGATTGTCGGCCCATTGTGACCATACTCGACCCTTGAGCGTCTTGGTCATCTCACCCTTCATAGGCTTTCCACCGGCAATGTTGTCGGTTGGACCAGTCGGACCAGTCGCAGTCTCAGCGCGCTCAGCAACTGCGAACTCGGCAGTGAGTAAGCCGAGTGCGGAAAAAATTGCCACGGCGGCGATAAGTATGATCTTTCGCATACCTCGTCCCTCCTTCATAAAAATATCAACCACAACACCCGATGAATACCTAACTCAAGAACTACAGAAACTTCAAAGTTGAGTCAAGAAATGTAGGTATTCCAACTTCTTCTCTTATTATTTTTCGCTCAAGATCACTCATTGATGCTCATTGTCAGAAATTTTTGCCATGGTACTGAAATCATGAAACTGTGTCAAGAAATTGTTTGACCTGTTGATAGCTGCATTTTTAAACAAAATACGTCGAACAATCAACATATTGTGAATGTTCGTGGCGTTGGCTTTTGCTTACACTTACTATTCGATGAACTCATAATTAAAAAATTCTCATTGGTATGCGTGGAGACTGCGTGAGGCTAGCGGCCCAAGCCCGGTGATCGCTAGGGAGTCCAGTCCGAAATACTGTCGGCCCACATTGAAGACCTGCTCCACATTCACGTGATCGATATGAGCCAACATACTATTGAGCGAGGTCTGCCTTCCGTATGTGAGCTCGTCCTTCGCCAGCTTATTCATTCGGCTGTGTGAACTTTCCAAGCTCAGCATCAAACTACCCTTCATCTGAGCCTTCACGCGCTCAAGCTCATTCTGCTTGACGCCTTTGATCCCAATCTGTCGAATCTCTCTGCAGACAAGATCCACGACACGATCGACTTCTTTCGGCCTTGTCGCCGCATAGACCGAAATCATGCCGCCATCCGAGTAACCGGACAAGAACGAGTAAATTGAATAGGCCAGACCCCGCTTCTCTCGAACTTCCTGGAATAATCGTGAACTGACACTGCCGCCCAATACGCTATTGAGCGCGTATAACGCATAGCGATCCTGATGTCCGGCAGCGACGCCTTTGAGACTGAGACAGAGATGCACCTGCTCCAACTGTTTTTTCTTCAGCAAGACACCGCTATGTATGTTCGGTGGGCAACGCCCATTGATGGAATCTGTCTTTACGGCCCTACCCTTACCAAAGTACCGGGCAACGAGTCGGTCAAGTTTGGCCTGCTCGAAGTTTCCGGCAATCGAAACAACCGTCTGCCCTGGATCGTAACGTGCTTCGATATAGTCCAACAAATCCTGACGTCGCAGGCCTTCGATTGTCTTCTCTCGACCAAGAATGGAGCGTCCAAGCGGATGGCGCTCCAGCACCTGCCCCATGTGGAGCTCTTGTACGAGATCTTCCGGGTCATCTTGGACCATACGGATCTCTTCCAGAACGACCTGTTTTTCTTTTTCAATTTCTTTGGGTGCAAAACTAGAATGGTGGAATAGGTCGGAGAGGAGCTCGAGCGCGTGCTCCAAATGTTGATCCAGCACCTTCACGTAATAGGTCGTCGTCTCACGCGAGGTGAAGGCGTTCATCTCTCCACCAAGCGCGTCGATTTCACGTGAAATTTCCGGGGAAGAACGCTTGCGCGTCCCTTTAAAGAGCATGTGCTCAATGAAATGGGAATACCCTGCTTGGCAAGTCTGCTCGTCCCGAGACCCGGTGTTGACCCACACGCCCACGGTGACCGACTTGAGCGTCGGCATCCGTTCGGTCACCACCCGCACCCCATTGTCCAGAACGAGCTTTCGATACAAGACAGCTACCTGGCGGACGAATCAGGCGCACCGGCTGCGCTGGGAGCCGGCATGGCTTCCTTCCGGCTGAGACGGATCTTTCCCTGCCGATCCACTTCCAGGACCTTCACCAGAATTTGATCGCCTTCCTTTACTTCATCGGATACCGCTTGAACTCGATGATGCGCAAGTTGCGAAATATGTACCAGTCCATCGGTTCCCGGCAAGACCTCGACAAACGCTCCGAAATCCATAATCTTCCGAACCGTACCCATGTAGATCTTCCCGATCTCGACTTCTTCGGTGATCCGACTGATCATGTCTTTGGCCTTTTCGGCTGACGCTCCATCAACCGACGCGATCGTCACGGTTCCGCTGTCGTCAACGTTAATCTTGACCCCGCAATCCGCAATGATGCCGCGGATCGTTTTGCCGCCTGGACCAATGATCTCACGAATCTTGTCCTGCTTCACCTTCATCGTGAAAATTCGTGGGGCGTACGCTGACAACGTGGTCCTTGGCACGGGAAGCGCCTTTTCCATACAACCCAGAATGTGTAAACGGCCGGCTTTGGCTTGTTCCAACGCCTGCTGCATCAAGGCCGATGTAATGCCACCGATCTTGATATCCATCTGTAAGGCGGTCACACCCTGCTTGGTGCCGCAAACCTTGAAGTCCATATCACCCAGGTGGTCTTCCAACCCGAGAATATCGGAAAGGATCATGACTCGATCTCCTTCCTTGATCAATCCCATCGCAATCCCAGCTACAGCCTTGCTGACCGGTACGCCAGCATCCATCAACGCAAGACTCCCGCCACAGACAGTCGCCATCGAAGAGGATCCGTTGGACTCGAGGATGTCGGATACGATACGGAGCGTGTAGGGGAAAACATCCTTGCTCGGAATCACCGGTGCCAATGCCCGTTCCGCCAATGCACCATGACCGACTTCCCGACGCCCCGGTGAACGAAGTGGTCGCGCCTCGCCGACGCTGAACGGCGGAAAATTGTAGTGGAGCATGAACGTCCGCATGTACTCCCCTTCCAACGCATCGATCCGCTGTTCGTCATCCGCGGTCCCCAGCGTGACCACCGCTAAACTTTGAGTCTCGCCCCTGGTGAAGATCGCGGAGCCGTGTGTCCGTGGTAGCGCGCTGACTTCACACGTGATCGGACGAATATCAGCCGGACCACGTCCATCTGCCCGTGATCCTTTTTCTAGAATCATGTTCCGCACTTCTGTATATTCCAGCTCGTGGAACACCAGCTTGACGTGCCGCTCACGATTTGGATCATCCGCACTCTTGAGTTGCTGGACAGCGCCGTCCTTGAGCTCGTCCAACCGCTCCTGTCTGGCCGCTTTGTTCGGAATCATGATGGCCTCGCGGATCCCTTTCGCCACCAGGGCCTTTACTTGAGCAGCGAGCGCGGAGTCGATCTGCTCCTTCACGACCTTCCGCTTGGACTTGCCGGCAGCGACTTGCAGTTCTCGAATCTTGGCCACAATCTTCTTGATCTCGGCATGGGCAAGCTCGATCGCCTCGAGCATGACGGCTTCGGATAGTTCGTTCGCCCCTGCTTCGACCATCATGACCGCGTCGGCCGTCCCCGCTACAACGAGGTGTAGCTCGCTCTTCGCCACCGTTTCAAGGTCTGGGTTGACGACGAACTTTCCGTCCAGCCGACCAATCCTCACGCCTGCGATAGGATTGTCGAACGGAATATTCGAGACGGTGAGAGCAGCAGAGGAGGCAATAATGGCGAGTATGTCGGACGAACCCGTCTGATCGGTCGAGAGAACTGAGGCGATGACTTGAGTCTCGAAGTAATAGCCCTCAGGAAAGAGCGGACGGAGCCCTCGATCGATCTGCCGACTGGTCAACACAGCCTTTTCCGATGGGCGAGCTTCCCGCTTGAAATACCCGCCAGGAATCTTTCCAGCTGCGAAGGACTTTTCCTGATAATCAACCGTCAAGGGAAGAAAATCGATGCCCGGCTTGGCAACTTGCGACGCAACGGCCGTCGCCAACACGACGGTATCGCCGTATGAGGCCCAAATCGAACCGTCTGCTTGTCGTGCCACACGACCGGTCTCAAGTCGCAGGATACGCCCGGCGACCTCTATCTCTACTGTGTGTGCCATCTGGGTCTCCTCTGGTTACGCCCCACAGATGCCCACAGAGATGAGCTCACCAAGAAGTGCTGAGTTGTGCGTGCTGAGTATCGATGAGTTTTCTGAACCACTCAGCACTCAGCACTTTCTGTTAAGTGAGCGCATCTCAGTGTTCACCTGTGCGACTGACTACTATCCGCCAGTGTGCCTCCTGGCCCACCAGCGAGACCGGATACTACTTTCTGATGCCCAATCGTTCGATCACTGCACGATAACGTGCGTCGCTAATGCCACGAAGATAGTCGAGCAACCGCCGGCGACGTCCGACCAAGAGAAGCAGTCCACGCCGCGAGTGATGATCTTTTTTGTGGAGCTTGAAATGCTCCGTCAAATACGTGATCCGGTTGGTCAACACCGCGATCTGGACTTCCGGAGAGCCGGAATCCGTCTCATGCTGTCGATATTGCTTGATCAGCTCGGTCTTTGCCTCTTTAAGTAATGCCATGGCTTTCTTCCTTCCTGCTCCCTTCCTTCATCTGCAACGAAGCCTCATATTTCTTGATCGATCAACACCTTCTCAACCTTGAGTACGCCACCCGAAGTATCTGGACACTTTCCAATCGCCACAAGGCGGCCGTCTGTATCGTGGATACGAATCGGCGCACATGACCCGCGCACAGCATCCGCCGCCCCCTCCCAACGAAGGATTTTAGCTATAGGTACAGAGGCACCGTGTCGCACACGATCGACCGTCTGTTCATCGATTACGGCAATTCCCAGATGACCCAATGTGCGATCCAGCGATAACAGATCATCCCCTATCCGGCCGAGAGCATGTCGGATGCCTATCTCATTGACCGTCAATGCGTCACCAATCGTCAGAGGACCCACGCGCCGTCGCTCCAATGCTAACATGTGACCGCCGACGCCCAACGCTTCGCCGATGTCGGCACAGAGCGTCCGCACATAGGTCCCCTTCGAACAAACGATGCGCAACGTCACATCCCGTGCCTGAATTGCTTCCACCTCAAGGTTATGGATGATGATCGTTCGAGCATTTCGCGCAATCGTTTTGCCCGCCCGAGCTGACTTATACAAAGGCACCCCTCCCACTTTTACAGCCGAGTACATCGGAGGAACTTGCTCAATCGGTCCGTGAAATCTACCGACCACCTCATGGATCGCCTCTGGCGTCACAGAGTCCGTCGTGCATCGCGTCAGAACTGTTCCCGTCGCGTCCTGCGTATCGGTCGTTTCACCAAGACGCAGCACAGCGCGATATTCTTTATCCCACTCGACAAGATATTCAGCAATGCGAGTTCCCCGCCCAATTAGCACAGGCAAGACGCCCGTTGCCGCAGGGTCGAGAGTCCCAGCGTGACCGACTTTCACTTCACCGAACAGATGCCGCACCTTCGCCACAACATCGTGAGACGTCCAGCCGGCCTCCTTCTTGACGATCAGGACACCATCGATAACAGCGCAGCCCTGTGCAAGGCCCATCATCACATCCCCAACACTACGAACTCGTCTTCTCTTCGGGAGAATCGCCTTCGGCCTCTGTCTTCACATGGAGTTCGTCCAATAACTTTAAGACCCGATCGCCTCTCGGCCCACTCACGTCCTTGGCAAAGACAAGCTCCGGTAGATACCGGAGCGACAGCCGACGGCCCAGTTCACCACGCACAAAACCGTTGGCTTGAGTCAACCCGGCGAAGACGTTCCGCTCTTCTTCTTCCGTACCCATGGCGGTCACGAACACGCGCGCAATCCGCAGATCGCTGGTCAATTTTACATCGGTCACGGTCACGGACTGCACGCGTGGATCTTTGATCTTCCGCATGAGGATGTCTGCCACTTCCATACGGATTTGATCGGCCACACGATCGGCCCGATGATATCCCGTCTTGGCCACCGCGCTCTCCACCCAGCTGGATGCTGAAAAATTCAGCCAGTCTCACTTCTTCGCTCGCTACGGCCTTGCTCGACGGCCATTTTGAGCATCCTGCTGAATATGCCGTCGTCACAACAATTCTACCCGAGACTGGATGATTTCTACAGCGGGGACATTCCGAATCAGGTTCAGTGCCTGGTCGCAAACTTGATTGACATATCGCCCTTCGTTGGCCACGCACGCAAGCCCCAACACGGTCTTCTGCCACAGATCCTGCCCATCGACCTCGGCAACGGAGAGATTGAACTGCTCTCGCAATCGATCTTTGAGGCTCAACAGCACCTGCCGCTTATCTTTTAGCGACTGACTTCCCGGGATGAAGAGCTCAACCGTACAGAGACCAACGATCATACCCACAGCGCAGACTCACGCCTCAGAGCTTCGCAGCAATCTTGTCGATCGCATAGGCCTCGACAATGTCTCCCGCCTTGATATCGTTGAAATTCTCGACGCTGATTCCGCATTCATAGCCTTGCTGCACTTCACGGACGTCATCCTTGAAACGACGTAGCGACCCCAGCTTGCCTTCGTACACCACCACATTGTCGCGAATCACCCGTACCCCGACCGCTGCACGTGTGATCGTACCGTCCACCACGTACGAACCCGCAATGACGCCGGCCTTGGATACCGTAAAAACTTGTCGCACTTCGGCCCGCCCCAAGACCCGCTCCTTCAGCGTCGGTTCGAGCAACCCTTCCATTGCGGCCTTAATCTCAGCCAAGGCATCGTAAATAATCGTGTACAAGCGGATATCGACGCCTTGCTGCTCTGCTAAGGCCGCGGCCTTCGGCTCCGGCCTGACATTGAACCCAACAACAATGGCGTTCGATGCGGCAGCCAACAATACGTCGGATTCCGTGACCCCGCCGACGCCACTGTGAATGACGCGAAGCTTAACTGCGGCAGTCGCAAGCTTTTCGACACCTGCGGTCAGCGCTTCAGCCGACCCCTGCACATCGGACTTGATGACCAGCGCCAACTCCTTGACCGACCCTTCCTTAATCTTAGCGAACAGATCGTCCAGCGTGACCTTGGCCGATCCGGACAAACCAGCTGTTCGCTGCTTACGGGCTCGATCTTCTGCAATCTCTCGCGCAACTCGTTCATCCTTGACGACCTGAAATACATCACCGGCAGACGGCACGCCTGGGAGCCCGGCGACTTCTACCGGAATAGAAGGACCGGCCTCCTGGACCTTGGATCCTGTATGCGTGATCAACGCGCGAACTTTCCCGCTAAAAATTCCGACGACAAACACATCGCCGACGCGAAGCGTCCCGCTTTGAACCAGCACCGTTGCCACTGGGCCACGTCCTCGCTCCAGCTTGGCTTCTACCACAGCACCCTTCGCTAATCGATGCGGATCGGCCTTGAGCTCCAACACTTCTGATTGCAGAAGAATCATTTCCAGCAAATTGTCCAGTCCGATCTTCTCTTTGGCCGAAACCTCCACCATGATCGTGTCGCCACCCCAGGATTCGGATATGAGTCCATGCTCAGACAATGCGTTCTTCACACGATCGGAATTCGCACCGGGCGTATCGATCTTGTTGATGGCTACGATGATCGGCACGGACGCGGCCTTGGCATGATGAATCGCTTCAATCGTTTGCGGCATCACTCCATCGTCCGCGGCAACAACTAGAATCACGATATCGGTAATTTTGGCGCCACGGCCCCGCATCGCGGTGAAGGCTTCGTGGCCCGGCGTGTCGAGGAACGTCACCTGTTTCCCGCGTACCGCAACCGTATAGGCTCCGATATGCTGCGTGATGCCGCCGGCCTCGCCTTCCGCCACTTTCGTCTTTCTGATGGCATCGAGCAACGAGGTTTTGCCGTGATCGACGTGGCCCATGATCGTCACGACCGCCGGCCGCGGCTCAAGTTGAACATCTTCCTCCGTCTGTACAGCCGAATCCAACAACTCTTCCCCTGCCTTCTCCATCGACACATCGATTTTAATTCCATTCTCTTCCGCAATGATCACGGCTGCATCAACGTTCATCGTCTGATTGAACGTGAGCATCTGGCCCATATCCATGAGTTTGCGCATAATATCGGCCGGGCGCTGTCCAATCAGCTCAGCAAACTCCTTCACCGTCATGCCAGGGGTCAGCTTGAAGCTCTTCCTCCGTGGCTTGGTGACTTCCCCCGGCGTGCTGTGATGCACGTGCTTACTACGGTCGTCTCGGCGCTGCTGCACTGGAATGGCACGAAGATCCTGCCAGCGAGCCGCATCCTCCCGAACCCGAAGCTCTTCTTCTTCACGCGTACGGCCAGGCTTACGAGCTTTCTTCCCCTTCTCTTTCAAACCCTCGGCCTGCATCTCTTCAAGGGAGAGGGGTTTCTTTTTTTCGACGCTCGGCACGACAGGAAGCTTGACGGGAGCCGCAGGAACTGGAGAGGCTGTCGTTCCTATCGCATGCGGCTGGTCGAGTGTTGCCGACAGGTCAATATCCGTCACGGCTGGAGTATCGGTTTGAGGGTGTGCAGGCGACGGGCTTACCACGGGGGAGTCGGTGAGGGCTCCGCTCGCGCCTACCGATTCAATTGCGGGCAGAGACGAAGCTCCTTCAGCTGGAGCATCATCAACTCTTTTGCGCTTGATCAGAATACGGCGCTTGTCAGACCTGGAAGATTCCTCCGCCGAGGCTGGCTGAGCCAAGCCGGCCCTTGCTCCGACTGTATGGGTAGATACCAAGCCGCTTTTACTCCGCTCACCTCGGCCAGTATCGGCCTCCGCACCCCTGGCCGACGCCTTGACCTTCGGGCCGAGTTTCTCCAGGATCTTCTGCACCACGTCGTCATCCAACACACTACTGTGCGACGCAACCGTGATCCCCATCCGTTTCAGTTCTGGAAGGAGATCACGGTTCTCCATCCCAAGTTGCTTAGCCAACGCATACACACGCATGAGAAATTAACACTCACTCCTCTGGTTCCGGTTTATCCGGCATCCAATTCTGCCCGGGCTTTTAATTCCTGCTCTCGGGCTTCTTCTTGCTGATGCAACGCCTCGGTTTCCTCCGCCAACGCCGCTTTAATTTCTTTATCTCGCTCTGCCTTTTCCTTTTCGTATTCTGTCGCGCTGATGATATCGATCTTCCAGCCCGTCAGACGAGCCGCCAACCGCACATTCTGGCCGTTCTTCCCGATTGCCAGCGATAGCTGAGAATCTGCTACAACAACCAACGCCGACTTCTTTTCCTCATCAACGCCGACCTTTTCAATGCTCGCGGGGTTCAATGCCTCAGCGATAAAGACACGCGGGTCTGAAGTCCAGGTGATGATGTCGATTTTCTCTCCACGGAGTTCACGGACCACCGCTTGAACCCGCGAACCCTTAATACCTACACAGGCTCCGACCGGATCAACCGCCTTCTCGCGAGAGGTCACGGCAATCTTAGTCCGGTCACCAGGCTCCCGTACGATGGACTTGATCTCGACGATTTTTTCGAGCACTTCAGGCACTTCTAATTCAAAAAGCTTTGCCACAAACTGCGGATGACTCCGCGTCAAGACGACCTGAACATCTTTCGGAGTTCGACGCACCTCCAACAACATGGCCTTCACCCGATCACCACCGCGATAGGTTTCTCGCGGAATCTGCTCTTGAATCGGCAACACCGCCTCGGTCTTGCCCAGATCCACTAAATAATTCCGGCGTTCCACCCCGAGAATGATGCCGTTGACCAAATCGCCTTGTCGTGTCGAATATTCTTTTTGAACGGCCTCCCATTCTGCCTCCCGGACCTTTTGGAAGATGACCTGCTTAGCGGTTTGAGCGGCGATCCGACCTAAATCACTCATCTCAATGACCGACCCGATTTCGTCACCAACCTCCGCTTCACTGTCGAACTGACGAGCTTCCTGAAGCGAGACTTCGGTCTTGGGATTAGCGACCGCATCGACGATGGTCTTCTTTGACACGACAGAGATCTCACCGGTCTTGGAGTCGATCTCGACTTGAATATTCTCAGCCTGCCCGAAACGTTTCTTCGCAGCCATTTGAAGCGCGGCTTCGATCGCCCCGATCACTCGACTCTTGTCGATGCCTTTTTGCCGACCAAGTTCATCGATGACAGAAATTAACTCTCGATTCATAGCGTACTCTCCGGCGAATCCCCTACAGCCCTACTCCACACCACGGTAATCGTCTTCATCTGATAAAACCTAAAATGTCACAACGCGCCGCGCTTCAGCGATTGAGCCAAATTCAAGGGTGGCCGCCCGTTCAGCACGCGCATCATGCACCATAACTGTAACTCCTTGCTCAGTTACTTCCCGCAACACTCCAACTACACGCCACTGTCCATCGATCGGCTGCCTGAGCTTCACACTCACTTGCTTCCCCAATGCCCGGCGATAATCCTGAATCCGTCTGAAGGCCCGATCCAGACCAGGTGAGGAGACTTCCAACGTATAGGCATGGGGAAATGGGTCAGCCACATCCAAGGCTGGGCCGATTGCGAGGTGTGCACGCCCGCAATCGTCTACCGTGACGCTGCCCGGCTTATCGATATACACACGAACGACCGACCGCGCACCCTGCCCTACACACACAACATCAACCAACTCTAAACCCAATGCCCAGAGGATGGGCGATACCACTTCGCTGATGCGATCAACGACAGATCGGGACTCCTTCACCGACACGCTTAGCCCCGTATCTTTTGATGGCTTACTCACGAGTTCAAACAAAAAAGTGGGCCTGCGCCCACTTCCAGACCGGGAAACATAGCACGCCACCTATACCAAAGCAAGAGGCCTAATCGATCCGATTTGTGAAACTCTCGGCGAGTCGTTGGGTAATCGGTCCAGGCCGTCCAGTTCCGATCGTTTTTTCATCTATACGGACGACGGCCAAAACCTCGACCGTGGTTCCCGTGAGAAATACTTCGTCAGCCTCATAGAGCTCTGCCTGAGAAACAAAACGTTCTTGAACCGAAACCCCCGCGCTCCGAGCAAGATCCAACACGATGGCCCTCGTAACCCCAGACAGAATACGCGCCCCTTCGGGAGCCGTCACGACCGTCCCGCCTTGGACAACCATCACATTGCTGATGGCCCCTTCAGTCATGAACCCCCCATTGACTAAAATGGCCTCGAAGACCCCGGCCTGTCTGACGCGCTGACGCGCCAACACGTTGGCCAATAGATTGACACTCTTGATGTCACAGCGTCCCCATCGAATATCCTCAGTCGTCATCGCGTCCACACCAGAGGCTTGTACCGATCTGTCGAGCGGGTGAAACTCACGAACCGTCATGACGACCGTAGGCGTCGCGTCATCGGAATAGGCGTGATCTCGGGGCGCAACCCCTCTGGTGATTTGAAGATAGATTTTGGCTTCGGGATACGCGGCCTGCTTAATCCCTTCCAAAATATGATGCGTCCAATCGGCGCGAGAATACGGTTGCGGCAGGTTGAGCGCTGCGGCACTACGATCAAGCCGAGCCAGATGGGCGTCGAGTGAGAATGGACGTCCCTTATAAGTACGAATTACTTCGTAGACGCCGTCGCCGAACTGAAAGCCTCGATCTTCGATCGAGACTTTCGCCTCGACCAGCGGCATGAACGCTCCGTTCACAAAGGCCACATTCGGCACGATTACAGACTCCTCAGAGACATGGTATCTACAACCGTCACGTCAAAGACGCGTCGATCCTCGGCAGTGAACTTCCACCCCATGCGTTTTTCAAACAATATCCGGTGGGTTCCCGGCTTGACCGCTCGAAACTCGAACGTCCTCTGTCCGTTATCGACCGCATTATTCCCGGCGATGCGAAGGTAGTCGTCAGCCAGCAACTCGACCCCTGTAGGATCATAGGTCGGGACCCAAAGCTCCCCTCGAGTCCGATCTTCCCAGAGATGAATCTCGATGGGATGGTCAAGTGTTGCCTCAATGACCTTGGCTCCATCCGAGTGTGTGGCGCCATCATGATTGTAGCCGGCCGGCGGATTCATGGTCATTGACGCGATACCCCACTCCGTAGAATTTTGTTATCGACTACGATTTCCGCCGAGGTCCAACAAAAATCTCCGTTCCTTCCAGCAACACTTCATAACTCCCCACACAATATCCACCACCGTCCGTCCCTCGCCCGTTCCGAACATCGAACGCCAAGTCGTGCCAGGGACAGGCGACGACAAAGCCCTTCACACGTCCTTCACACAGCGGACCACCTTCGTGGGGACACAAGTTATGAATGGCAAAATACTTGCCTTCGATATTGAAGAGTGCAATCTCTCGATTGTTCACCATGACCGCTTTTGATTTCCCTGGCGGCAGCTCGGCGACCAGGGCGACAGATTGAAATCCTTCTAGCATGTTGAACCGACTCCTCTCATCATGCGCCCCGCCACATCTCCCCCCACACCTTACATCCGAAGCGTATATTTCAACTCCTGCCCTATGGTGATTCCTTCTCGTTTGATGAAACCTGCTTCTGTTTGAATCGCGTAGCGAACCGCTTCGGGAGAGGAACTATACTTCGGGCAATCGTCTAGCTGGCAGGGGGCGACATTTTCCTTCAGCCCCACAATGTGATGACTTTCGTCGACCCATATCATATCCACCGGGAACCGATACGCTTTCGTCCAGAGGTGGTTCTGCCCGGTCGACTCAAAGATATAGAGTAGTCCACCGTTCGCCGACAATGCTTCTCGAAAGGCAAGACCGACAAGCAGTTTCTCCGGTGTATCTGCGACCTCCGCCTCGAGTTCACGACCGTTCGGGAACGAGACGACGATGATGGCCTCTTCTTTTCGATCGATGATAAAAAACGACGCGCTCATCAAAAAAATCGCCATGAGAGCGAGCGTGACGATACGCTTCTTTTTCTGCCCCCGATCGCCTGTCTGTACGGTCGCCATAGATATTCCCGGTCATGGTTCTTCACGAATCTCTGGGGCCAAAGGCCCATTAATACAGGGAATCTAGGCCTTCTGAACAAACGCTGCGCAGTTGACTTGGAAAAGAACGACAGACTAGAATGGCCGACCACGGCATTCATAATGGTCGTGACGTGGCAGACTTGTCAACCAGGTGTATCTCTATTTTGGCGTGAGAAGGAGGCGAGGGTCATGGCGTTGCTGATTACCGATGAATGTATCTCCTGTGGAGCCTGCCTGCCTGAATGTCCGAACGAGGCGATTTTCGAAACTCGCAGCGATGCGGAAACGAAGGGCAATCATGTGGGTGATGGCCAGGGAGTCGGCGATAGTATTTATGTGATTACACATGACCGCTGTACCGAGTGCGTCGGACACTTCGACGAACCGCAGTGCTCCGCCGTCTGCCCAGTCGATAATTGTTGTATCGCTGACCCGTTGTATCCAGAAACGACGGAGGTCCTGCTCGCAAGGGCGAATGCGCTCAATCCGGATAAAGCGATCGATCCGGCGAAAGTCTGGAGCGGCGTGCGCAATTAATCATCGTTTCTCGTCCAACAAGGAAGGCCCGGCTTCTCACACAAGAAGCCGGGCCTTCTTACTTCCGGCAGGATGCTCGAAAAGGCCGCAGCGAGCGAAGAGGCGAGGAGGTACCAACCGCACTTTGTGTGGCCGTTCGCCCGTAGGATGGATCTTGGCGAACGGATAACATCCTCCAGTACTCCCGAGCCTCTGAGCGACGCGAGAACGCTGCTGGCGGACTTTTTCAGCATCCTGCTAAAAAACCATCGCCCTCTCCGCGGTGTCGCAAAGAGGGCAATAGTCACTCACCTCGGCCAATACCTATATCTCTTACTTGATCATCAAAATCTTGCCGCCGACATGTCCGGGATGCAAATGACAGCGATAGGTCAATGTGTTCCCTTGAGTTGCGTAGAACATATCGCTGGTGGGAATCCCGATAAACTTCGTTTCACCGGGCTTCAGCACCACTTCGGCTTTCATCACAAACGGTGAACCAGCGTTCGTGGCATCGGTCATCTGGAATCCATGGTCAGCAGTGGCATTGTTCGTCACCCTGAGCAGGACAGGGCGACCAGGACGAACTTTGAAATCGATGATCGTGACGGGTGGATACCACGTCTTTAAGGTACCAATCTCGATCGCGAACAGCTGGGCATCGACATCCAGCTCCTTGAACGACTGACCCACAACGGAGCCAGTCTCCAAATCCCCGATTTCGACTCCGCCTGCCTGGAGTGCAAACGCTGCAGATGCTCCAGCTACGACCATCACAAGGCCGAAGAAGGCCCCCAACATCGTCTTGCCCATGACCTACCTCCTTACGAAAGAAGAAGAAATGTGATTAGGTTGGTAACGACCTACCGTCAAACCCACATAACATAGCCCTAACCTTTTGCCGACCACTGCGTTCCTACGTCTGCCCATCATGCCTTAACAGCAATGGATATGCTTCATGAGTGCCTCTATAGATAGCACCGAGAGGAAATCGGAAGCAAGAACGTTATTTCAGGTTTTTCCAAATTCTGCTTCCTAATGTAGAGGCACATCAAAAATCGGCCACCCTTATTTCAGGGCTTATCCCCCTCAGGCTGTCCCTCATGAACCGTAGATCCAATCAAGAGATCGTACGGCGCATAATCGTCTGTGAGTTCGACACCCGCTCCCCATTGTTGCGCGCGATGGGCCGCTAACAACGCCACAGCCTCGAATGGAAGACGCTGTTGCTCAACCAATTTGCTCACATTCGTGACCATGGTAGAGGGGGTATACTGCTTGAGCGGGATCCCAGCGAAAAAAATGAGATTCTCCGCACGCGTCTGAGAAGAATTCCAGGGCCCCTTGACCGCAAAAGACTGGATATCGGGAAACGACCGCCGCATTGTCTGCACGACTGCATTGGCCCGTAAGAGATCTCCACCCTCGCCCGACGAAGCTAAATTCACTGCCACAATACCGTCCGGCGCAAGATGGGCGCGCAACTCCGCGAAGAATTCTACCGTGGTCAGGTGAAAGGGAATCATATGTCTCGCAAACGCGTCGACCCAAATAAGGTCGTATGTCCGCTCCGTCGCGTTCAGAAAAACCCGGGCATCCCGAACATGCACATGATGCTGGAGGGGCGGCTGATAGAAGAAAAATTCTTCTGCCATACGAACAACCACAGGGTCGAACTCAACCACATCGAGATCGAGTTCAGGCCATCGATGGGCGAGCCACTTCGCCAGTGATCCGCCCCCATGACCAAGGATCAGGCCCCGTTTTGGCTCCGGCACCAATGCCAACGACGCGACCATCAGTTGACTATAGGGAAGAAACAGGGCGATAGGATCCGCCTTCCACATCACCGCGTGGAAGGTCCGGTCTAAAACCAGGTACCGAAAAAGATCGTCATCGCGAATTCGCACTTGTTGGTACGGACTGTCTTCCTGATAGACAGGCGCCTTCAACATCTGAACCGGAAACCACGCACCAGCTCCCAACCCTCCAACGCATAGGAGAAGTACGCCGATCATCAAAGGCCGCACGGGTGTCCGATTGATCAACCACCAGAAGCCAAGCCCCACTTGAATGACGCCCAGCCATGCGACAAGTGTCTGGCTGCCGATCCACGATAGAAAGAAAAACGCTGTCCCCCATGTTCCCGCCAAACTCCCCACTGTCGAGAGCGCGATCATCCGTCCGGTATGCCGACCAAAATACTCAAGGTCCGACACTGCCAATCTCAACAGGGCCGGCAGCACGCCGCTCAACCCAAAAGCTGGTGGGCCTAGAAGCAGCGCCGCGGCAACGCACGGTCCCCACCGAGGATCCTCAATCAGTCCGGCCACCTTAAAGAGCACCGGCTGTTCAAACCACGCGACAAGAAACGTCCAGGCTCCGGAGAACAGGAGCAGCCCGGCCAACACCTGCGCGCCGGAATATCGGTCCGAGAGCCAGCCTCCAAAGGCATACCCGCTGCTCATAGCAGCAAGAATCACCCCAATCAATGCGCCCCAGACGAATAGGGAGTTTCCGAACACGGGAGCCAAGAGCCGACTTCCTACGATCTCAAGCGCCATCACCACCGCACCAGTCACCAACGCCGTGATCAGCAGAAACCATTGAGGGGTATGAGTCGACCGGTTCACAACACTCGCGGGAAAACATGACGCACGGTAGGGAGACAGTCCTGTGTTGCCTCACGAGCCCAAAGAATCACAGGCCGCCCCAGTTCTTAAAGTAGCGTAAGAGATCGCGGACGGAGATGATCCCGACGATCTGCCCCTCGTCAGAGATCGCGAGATGCCGAATTCCGTGTTCCGCCATCTTCTCACTCGCCTCGTGGGCTGAGCTCGTAATCTCAATTGATAACAGCGGGCTACTCATGACGGCGCGGACCAATGTTTCCTGCGCTGGGCACGATTCAGCCATTCCCTTGCGGACCAGATCCGATTCGCTGACGATACCTCGGTAGTGACCAGCCTCGTGCACCAACAAGGCGCCGACCCTCGTATCCCGCATGAGCTTGGCGGCCTCCTGCAGGGTCGTGTCGGGACTGATCGTGCGCAACGTCCGACGCATCATCACGGCAAGAGGTCGTTGAAGAGGTGTGCTCTGCATCGCCATACGACAGGTTCCATCCGATGAAGGGAACAAATAGTACCCAGCCCTTGTGCACCTGTCAACGAACGACCTGAGTAATTCCACCCTGTGAAGGTTATTTTGCATAACTTCGTTGCTCGCCCCACGGTTCCGTTGCTATACTCCGCGAGAGCGTTTTTAACTCTCGCGAGAGAATAGATTAAGAGGACCTAGGCCCATGCATATCAGTGTGATTGGAACCGGCTACGTTGGATTAGTAACAGGCGCCTGTTTTTCTGAATTCGGGGTCAGCGTCACTTGCATGGATACCGATGCTAAACGGATCGCCAGACTTGAGAAAGGCGATGTGCCGTTCTACGAACCGGGAATCACAGAGCTCGTCGCCAAGGGCATCCGAGAAAACCGAATCAACTTTACCACCGACATCGCCAAAGCCGTCGACAAGGCTCTCGTGATCTTTATTGCCGTTGGAACCCCACCGAAGCCTGACGGATCGGCCGACCTCTCCTACGTAGAAGAAGTCGGCCGCGGCATCGCCAAAACCATGACTGGGTACAAGGTCATCGTGACCAAGTCGACTGTCCCGGTCGGAACCGGTGAAAAACTCCGTGAGGTGATCAACGCCAATCAATCAGGGAAGTTCAGGTTCGACATTGTCTCCAACCCTGAATTTCTTCGTGAAGGATCCGCCATCGAAGACTTCTTGCGGCCAAACCGGGTCGTCATCGGTGCAGACAGCGAGCAAGCGATTGCGATCATGAAAGACCTCTATCGCCCGTTGTATCTGATCGAAACTCCGTTTGTCGTGACCGATATCCCGACGGCCGAGATGATCAAGTACGCCTCCAACGCCTTCCTCGCCACCAAAATTTCGTTCATCAACGAAATTGCGACAGTCTGTGAACGGGTCGGCGCCGACGTGCAGATGGTGGCGAAAGGGATGGGGCTCGACAACCGGATTGGATCGAAGTTTCTCCACGCAGGACCGGGGTTCGGGGGATCGTGCTTTCCCAAAGATCTGGCTGCCCTCGTACAAACGGGAGAACGAGTCGGCTATCCCATGCAAATCGCAGGCGCCGCGGCCCTCATCAACGAACAACAGCGGAACCGGATGATTGAAAAGATCACGAAGGAAATTGGGGAACTCAAAGGAAAGACGTTCGCAATGTTGGGCCTGTCCTTCAAACCCAATACGAACGACCTGCGGGATTCACCGGCCCTGGCCATCGCGCAAGAACTCATGAAACAGGGTGCCACGGTTCGCGCCTACGATCCCGCCGCGCTCGAGGAAGCCTGCCAGATCGTTTCGGGCCTTCTGCCCTGCAAAGACGCGTATGAAACTGCGCAGGGAGCAGACGCGCTCATCCTCATGACCGAATGGAACCAGTTCCGAACCCTCGATTTTGACAGACTGAAAACTGTATTGCGCCAGCCCATCTTCTTTGACTTGCGCAATGTCTATGAATCAGACAGGGTTGCCGCTTTTGGCTTCCGTCACATTTCGGTCGGAAGACCCAGCAAGGCTCCCTCCCCGACCACATAAACACCGGAGGTTACGTGAGCCGCGGCACTTCGCCAGCCTTGGCCTCATCTGTGACTTTCGGTTTATAGCCCATCCGGTCCAACACCTTCATCACCCTCGTCTTTAAACGGTCGTCGGCCTCGGCAAGCGCCGTGGCCAACGGCTCGACGGCGGGCTTTCCAATTTTACGGATAATTTCCGTCACGGATTGCCTGACCTCATCCTCCTCAGAAACCAGCAAGGGCACGAGCACCGACACCGCCGGCCCGCCTATTTTGATCAACGAATCATACGCGCGCTGCCGGACATCTCCCACTTCATCCGCCAACGCATCGACCAACGGCTGCACGGCACGGACGTCTTTGAGCTCACCCAATACTTCAGCCGCATACTTGCGATTCAGCCAGTGGCTATCTTTCAGGTCCAACAGCATCGCATCGGCTCTCGCCGCATTTGGGTCCTTCGCACGAATCCGAAAACTCTTGGCGACCCGACGCCCGCCTTCTTCGACGATACGAATTGTGGCGCCATCTCCTACTTTGATCTTCTTCAGTTCTTCAAGCGCCTCGTCATCGACGTCCAATACAACTGTCTTCCCATCATAGGCCAACAGTTCGACTTCGAGCTGTTTCGCCTCAGGGTTCACCGCGACGACTCGTTCCGTGACGAGATTGAACCCGTCCTTCTTCACGCCGCCCTTTGGACCGATCTGAATAAGCTTTGGAGGAACTTCATCCGCCATGAGATATATCCTTCTACGTCAAAATAAAGGTTACGACTTCGCGCTCCATCCGAGACTCGCCAACACCCCTTCGACCGTTTCCTGCACCATCGTATTCTCATCTTCGAGGAGCGGAAGCAGGTGGTCGATCGCCTGCTTCGCCCCAAGACGCGCGAGCGATTCGGCCGCATTCCTGCGCACGAGCCAATCCTCGTCCTTGAGCGATTCAATCAACGGGTCGACTCCACGGGCGTCGCCGATCTTGCCCAAAGCTTCAGCTGCATGGCGCCGCACCATCCAGTTCGTACCCATCAACCCGTCGATCAACGCATCCACAGCCCGCACATCGCCGATTTTTTTCAGCACACGCGCCACGTCCTCACGCACCGTGTGATCAGTCAGCGCCTCGACCAACCCGGGCACAGCGCGCGCATCGCCGACACGCTCCAGCGCCCACACGGCAGCCGTCCGCACTGCGCCATCTTTATCCTTGAGTGCTTTCACGAGGGGATCGACGCCCCGAGGGTCTTTCAACTTCCCCAACCCCGATGCAGCCTGCTCGCGGATCGCCCATTCATCGTCCTCTAAGGCTTCAATCAACGGATCAACGACGGATGGACCGATCCGCACAATGGCGCTGGTCGCCGCTTCTCGAATCAGCACGTCTTCGTCTGCCATCAGCCCAATCAGCGGGCCCACTGCATCCTCGCCCACCTGACTCAAACTGGCAATCGCATGGTCCCGGAGCGCGTCATTGTCGTCCCGAAGGGCGCCGATCAACTGTTCGATCCGTTCAGCCTGCATCTCATCACTCATCGTCGTCCTGCCCTCCCTGACTCCCGACAGGTGTCCCATCGAGCGCCTCCAGTTTGTCGGCGATCAACCCGGAATTATACGCGACCAGGCCGTCTCGATCCGCTCTCAACCGATCGAAGAGTTCCTTGTAGGGCCTTAACACCTCCACATCTTTCACTTTGGCCAAGGCTTCCATGGCATACACCCGAAGAGGTCGAATGGGAATGGCCTCGATATAGAGTTGGGCCGGCCTGGCATCGCCGATCAAGCCCAATGATTTCATCGCCAGTTCTTTGACTCCCGTATCCTTATCGACCCGCAACCGCTGCATCAAGGGCTCGACTGCACGGACATCGCCGATCTTCCCCAGCAAGTCGGCGGCGGCTTCACGAATCACCCAATCGTCATCGTCAAGATACTCAATCAAGATGTCCACGCTTGAACGTCCGATAGCCAGAAGATTGATCACGGTGCTCATCCGAGCTTCTTCCCGTTCACTCAACTCTTCGATCGCGCGAAGCTCGTCAAACACCTCGTCGATGCGTTCACGAATGGCGCTCAACTTCTTGAGCGTCCGTACCGCAATATCGCGAACGACCAGCTGCCCCATCGCATTGATGAACGAGTCAGCTGAACGGGGCTCAAGCAAATGTTCCAACATCGTCGCGGCCATGATCTGCGCTTCCGGGTCCTGATGGGTCAACATCGCACAGAGTGGCGCGATGGCATTCGGGATGACCCCCAATAACTGGGAAGCCGCCCCACGAATGCCCTCATCCGTATCCTTTGATTCATACAGCAGCGAGGTCAGCGCTGCTGCAGTCGTCTCGTCCAGAACCCCAGCCAAATGCTCCAAGGCTGCTGCACCTGCCTTGCGGACAGCTTCATCCTCATCACGGAGCAAGGCAACCAAGGGCACGCCAGCCTGTGGGTCGTTCACACGAGCCAGCATAGCCGCAGCCTCGGCTTTCAATGCCGGTGACCCAGTCTGCAGCGCCTGGATGAGTGCTTGAACGGCACGCGGCCCGCCCGACAGGCAGGCGACCGTCGCCCGCATTCGCCGCCAGTCCTCCTCGTGCACGAGCTCAGAAACCAGTGTTTCGATTGTTTCTTTGGGCATAGGCTAAAACCTGGCACGGAATTAGTGCTAAGTTTCGAGTGCTGAGTTAGAAATTCAACATTTACCATTCAACATTGAGCATTGGCCCATGAGCAAGATGCTCAAAAAGGCCGTCCAGCAAGGCCGCAGCGAGCGAAGAGGCGAGGAGGTACGGACCGCACTTCGTGTAGCCGTTTGTCCTTCTCAATAGTTCTTGGCAAACGGATACGCCCCTCCAGTATTTTGAATATCCGGGGCGTGCCCCTCAACGTTGAGCCTCTGAACGATGCTGGCGAACTTTTTCAGCACCTTGCTAGATACGGCCTGCCCGCCAGCCCACCCTGCCCAGCGTCTCTTTGATATGGTACCGGACGTTGTCATCCGACTCATGTGCCAGCAAAGCCAGCAACGGCGCAATGACAGCACCCCCAAATCGAGTCAGCGCATCGGCAGCGTCCGCTCGCGTCACTGTATAGCGGAGCGCCTTCACAAGCGACGGTATGGCCGCCTCGTCTCGGATTGTGCCCAATGCTTTGGCGGCTTCGCCCAACGCGATCATTTCTTCACCCCAACCATCACCGCACCCGTCCACCGGTCGCGAAACTTCCGACCGCTCCAACCCCTTGAGCACATCGATCAGCACCGGCACGGCACGACGATCGCCGATCCGACCCAGCGCCTCGATCGCCAGCGGACGCAGTCCCGGCTCTTTCATCGCCGTGACGAGGAACTCCAGCGCGTGCGCATCGCCGATCTGGCCGAGCGAGCGGACAGCGTCCTCACGAACTGCCCTGTCCCGATCGTTGAAGAGCACCGACAAGAGCGGATCCACAGCCTCAGACGACCGCGTTTTCCCCAAGGCCTCTACCGCGTGCAGCCGCACCATCCATTCAGTATGGGTCAGCGCAGCAAGTAGCGACGACAACGCTGCCTCTCCTATTGCCGCAAGGGCAGTTGATGTCTCCTCACGCACAGCCTTCACTTTATCTTGCAGCAGCGGCACCAAGGACGCCACCGCTCCAGGGTCTTGAATCCGGCCCAATGCCTTGGCAGCATGCATCCGCACAATCCAATCGGGACTCGCGAGCGCCTTCACGAGCGGCGCAAGCACTCGCGAGTCGGCAATGATGGCCAATACAGACGAGGCCAATTCCTGAACCGTGAGTACCGGATCGGAGAGACAGGCGCCCAGGGTCGGCACAGCCGGCTCACCGATAGCCAAGAGGGCGCCGATCGCAGCATCGCGAACCGCGCGATCGCCGTCGCGGAGCACGGAAACCAACGGCACCACAGCCCGCGGATCCTGAAGTGTGCCAAGCATCATGGCAGCCTCTTCTCGAATCGCCCAATCCTCGTCCTTGAGAGCCGCGATCTGTTCGGCTACTGTGTCTGCCATGCCCGACCTCAATTCGATGGATGCTGAAAAAATCCACCAGCTTCGTTCTCAGCTCATCGAAATCCTCAACGTACCCCAGAGGGTACGCCTCCGGTTTCGACTCCCCTGCCGCCTTGATGGACGGCCTTTTTGAGCATCCTGAGTGAGGCGCTATAACTTCTTAGAAGCCCGCTAGCCCCTGTTAACCGTTTTTGGCAAAGTCTCCCGACGGGCCAAATCGACCTGTGTCGCCGAGAGGCATACCCACCCTGGCATTGTCGGCCACACTTGAATTGACAGTGACGTCTTCCGGCGCAGGCGTCCAACCCAACTTTTCGAGTGTTTCGAGCGCCAATTGCCGCAAGGCATCTTTCGCCGTGAGGCGAACCGACGCATAGGAGAGCACCCGTTCCCCTTCTGCCACGACTTCGGACGCTTTCGGGTCATAGAGAAAAGCGATCAACGGCTCGATCGCCGTGTCGCCGATGGTGGCCAAAGCGGCACTCGCTTTCTCACGCAAGACGCCATCCTTCAGCAGCATGATCAGGTCAGGAATGACGCGTGGGTCTCTGAATTGGCCGAGCGCCGTCGCAGCCGCTTCCTTGATGAAGGCGTCTTCGCTGACAATACAGCCGGGCGTGGGAGTCCCGTCCTGTCGAATGCCTTTGCCCTTCAGCGCGTCCAGCACCGGAGGCAGGGCGCGAGGATCGCCGATCATGCCGAGCGACGCAATCGCATGCCGTTTTACCGCGCCATCCTTCATCGCTTCGATCAGGGCATCGATGGCCCGTGGATCGCCGATCTGGCCCAGGGCGATTGTGGCATCTTCACGCACAGCCCGATCCGGATCTTTCAATGCGGCAATCAGCACATCAACGACTTTCGCATCCCGCACCCAGGTTCGGCCGATTTGATAGTCGGTCGTCATGCCACCGAGGGCGCGGGCGGCATGGCATCGAACCACAAAATCTTTATCCTTGAGACACTCGATCAGCGGGTCGACGGAAGGTTGGCCGATAGAGATGAGTGCCGTTCCGCCTGTTTCTCGGACCGTCTTCGAAGGGTCGCGGAAGAGCTTACTCAGAACCGGGATCGCTCTTGGATCGCCGATCTTGCCCAACGCCTCCGCCGCCGCGCTCTTCACCGCGCCGTCACGATCTCGACAGACGAGCATGAGGGGCTCGACTGCATTTCGATCTTTGATGTCTCCACATGTTTTTGCCGCATGTTCACGGACACGCCATCGCTCATCCTTCAATGCCGCGATCAAACGGTCGACGACTACCGCTCCCATCGAAGCCATAGCCGCTACGGCATCGTTCCGCACATCCATAATCGAGTCGTTGAAGAGAACGATGAGCGCTTCCATCGCTTTCGCCCCGCCGATCTTGGACAGACCGCGACCCACATGGGCCCGCACAGCCCAATACTCGTCTCCGCAGGCGCCGACAAGCGCATTCAACGTGGTGGGATCGGCAAGTTCAGCGAGCGCCTTGGATGCTTCTTCGCGAGTCGCGTCGTCGACATCCTCGAGTGCTTCTAATAGATCATCGAGCGTCTGGGCCATTGGCACCGCTCCTCTACTGATACTGGTAATCGCGCTGGCCGCTGTACGGAAAGGTCCGACTGCAGCGGACGATCAGAGTTTGGGTCCCTCGTCCCTCCACACATTGGTCGAGCGACTGGGCAATTTCCAATTTCCCTTCTATGTTCACCGCGAAGGGAAAATCAAATGTGAAGCTCACAAACTTATATTTCCCTGGCTTCAGTTTGAGGACCCGCGACTCGGTCGTCCTATAAGCGTCCATGGACTCTGGATCCGAACCATAGATGGACGGGGTGACGCCGGGCACTTGCCACCAGGACTGGGGATTGATGGTGGTCGCGTCGATGGTAATCGCATGTTCCTGGGTATAGGCAGCCGGCTGACCGGCCACAACCGGCGAAATAACCGCTGCAGAGCCCAGCAACCCTCCAACCAGACAACAGATCATGTACCATTGAACATTCTGCATCACGTGACCTATTGCAGGCTGGATCCCTGTGGGGCCGCGGCAAAGGCAGCCTGAAATATTTCTTCCACGGCATGACTGTCCCATTCGGTATGGGTCTGTAATCCCAACGTCCTCATCACCGTCGCCCCGGTATCCAAAATGGAGATCGGCTGGTGAATGACGTGACCATGCTTAATCCCCACCCCCGAGGCAATCCATGGAACCATCGGAACGGCCGCGTCAGCCTGTTCCTGACTCGCATCCCTGCCTTCGGCACTGAGCGACGTCACAAACAGGGTCGTCCGCTTGATCAACCCCTGCTCGTGATAGATGTCCAGCACAGAGTGCATAGCCTTATCCACTGTGCGAAGGGCGTCGCGATACTCCTTCGAAGTCCAACCTTTTGATGCTCCCACTCGACCAGCCTCAGGAAGATGCACGACCAGGAAGTGTGGCAGTGCAAGGATGGCATGCCCGTAGCCATGCCCGCTGGTCGCTTTCTTGAAGTATTGACGGATGTAGGACACGATCCGTTCCGTGCTGCACTCAGGCTTCAGCGGCCCACACATCTGATAATCTGTGTAGGGCTCGGGGCGCGCCAACTGATACAGCGACTCATCCATAAGAAAGATCGCGCTGTCACGACCCCCGCTGAGATCGAGATAGTCGAACACGCTCGGGGCGCGTGGGTAACCGCGACTGAATTCGAAGGTATTCCAAGTAATGCCATGTTTCTCGACCGGCATTCCCGTAATCAATGATGCCATCGTCGGCAGCCGTAACGCCGGCTTCACCGCCGTGGCAGACCAGGTGGCCGCTCCTTCCTTGACCAACCGGCTGAGAGTCGGCATTGTGCCGCCTTTCAGAGAGTCTTGGCCGAATCCTTCGAGGACAAAGAGAATGACGTGCTCACTCGGAACTATTGAGGCAGAAGCCGGCGCCGATACAGCGGCAATTGTCGCGTCTCCGGGAAGTACCAGACAGAGAAAGAATAGGGATACAGCTAGTATCCAAATCGACCATCCGCGATCTAGCCTCATGAACGTGTACACAGTTTCCTTTCTTCTATCCTATTCCAAGGGAACTTCTACGCTATCATGGCGTTTTCCGCCAAGGCAAGCGAGGCAAAGCCTCGCCCGCATAGCCCATCAGCATTTATGCAGGTCTCAAGGATCCTGGCGCAACGGTCGATGCGATGTTATGCTTACTTCTTACCTCATGGGAGTCAACGAACGACTCCCAGTGCGTTCGTCTTAATCCAAAGCGTGTTGATGATGACACAGACCTCTACTCGGCCTCTCATAGCCCAACCGGCATTCCCCTATAGCCCGTTGCCGAGCCTGACGCTGTTTGCGCTGCTTGCGATCCTGTCATCGTGGCCCACCGTGACTCTGGCAGAAGTCCGAGTCGTGACCGCTCAGGGGGAGCATCGGATGGGAGACCGGGACACCAAAGAAGACGCCACCCGCCTGGCCACCGAAGCGGCCAAACGAAATGCCCTGGAACAGGTCGCCGTCTACCTCGAAAGCGTCACGATTGTAGACGGTCTGGATGTGACGAAAGACGAAATTCGAAGCTATACGGCTGGGGTTGTCCTTGTCCTTGAGCAAACGACCACCACGGCTCTCGATGGAGATACCATCGTGGTCCGGACGAATCTGATGGCTCAGATCGATACGGACCACGTGCAACAGGCCATTGCAGCCTTGCGGGAAAACGAGGATGCCCGGCATCAACTTGTCGCGCTGAAACATGAAAATGACCAACTACAACAGGACCTCAATGCGGCAAATCAGGCCTTGGCACAGGCCTCGACCACAGAGCAAACACAGCAGGCGGTTCAGCGACGCCAAGACATTCTCAATCGAGTGCAATCGAACGCCATGGTGTCGCAAGCCTGGACGGATTGGGTGCTCGTCTCGACAGCCGGCTATGCCTCTTCTTCCTTGATGGGGTTGGCCCAACTTCAGGCTCTGCTGACTGCCGCACACGGCCTCTATCCCACAAGCCCGCATGTCTATGTGGCGCAACACACGATCACCACAAAACAACCGCCATTGCCGCCACAACCGCCCGTTCCCCCTGCGCCGGGAACAAGACAACCGACCATGCCACGCCATATGATCACACCGGCGCCAGGATCGCCGACTGTTTCGAGAACGTTGAATGACTTCACATACAAGACACCGACTGCGCCACCGCAGACAGTGGCAGGACAACCACCGGTAGCAAGACAACTCCCCCCGTCGATGCATCAGATCCAACCGCCGCCCATCCAGCAGATACCGGGCGTGCCCAATCAGAATCAGATAGCGCCGAGGGGATTTGGTGGCAACAGACCGGGTGGTGAGGGCAGTCGAAGAGGCGGAGAAGGGAGGTAGCGAGTGAAGAGCACCGCTCATCAGTGTATTGCGGCGTTGATCGCCACAGGCTGTTCAGTCTTGCTGCCGCTACATTCAGTGGCTATGGATGCAGGCGAGATTCGCACCAGTTATTCAAGCGACCACTATGTGATCGGCAAGGGTCAGGGTGACTTGTCCAAAGGCAAGATCGTCTGTCAGCGTGTATCGGAACTCTCTGCCCGCACCGACCTGGCCAAGCAGATCCGTATCCTGGTAAAGGAACATATGGTCGACCGAGTTCGCGAACGGACCGGCCGCGAGGCGGAACAGGACATCGAACTCACCAGAGAAGAAATTGTCCAGGAATATCTCCAGGGCGTGAAGATCGTGGATCGCCGGATCGACGAAGAAGGCAAGACCTGCAGCGCCACCGCCGTCATGCCGAAGAATCAAATCCAGCCCAAGCAAGCATCGGACATACAGGAACATTCCCTGAAACCCTAACAACGGGCTATCTCGGCGAGGAAACCTCTTCGTTCATCTCTTTCAGTGTAAAGACCGTCACATCTTCACAGAGATCACCGCAATTGCCTCTGAGCACTCTCGTCGCCACCACACCATTCCTGCCGACATACGTCCAGCCTTTCAGAAGATTGATTTCTTCCGCGCCTCGACTGACGGCGTACATCGAATAAAAGAATGGATAGGGCACCAGCTCTGCAGGGACGCACTGATAGTTAACCATTGTGTATAGCCGTTCCGTTTCATTCGTTGGATGAATCAGGTAGTACAACTCGATGTCGGCTGAAGCGACCTGACTACCACCTGCGCCACTCCTCTCAGAGAGTCTGATAAACATGCCGGCGACATCCAAACGCGTGGTCCCATGGCCCATAATGAGTGACGAACAGGGGGCGCGATTGGGGGGCGGACCGGTCTGATATCCCACCATGCCGCTCCCGCGGTACATGTCTTTCTCTTCTACGAACGTCAACGTCACGTTCCCCGCGGCGACCGACTCGGCCGGAGCCGTAGGATGACGATCGACAATCCTCGATTGGAACTCCAAGACATAGGCCCCCTCCGCCACTTCCCATTCTCCATCCTTGGCTTCCGCAACTCCCGCTCGCGAGACAGCGCCAACCCAGAATCCGCTGTGCCGAACACGTGTCGCCGGAGCCTTGTAGGTAAACGTCGCCGGAACGACAGGTTGTGACTCCGCCTGCCTCGGCGACACGTTGCCATTTCTTTCTCTTGGCCGTTCTTTGGCTTCCTTAAATTTCGCGGGAACGACCGTCTGCTCCTTCTTTGTGCGAAGTTCCGTCTTCACCGCAACCGATTCATTCGGCCCTAGTTTGTGCGTCTTGGTGGCCGGTGTAAATTCGATCTCGACGCACGTGTTAGGCTTGTGCCACTCCTCCTGTGCTTCCAAGTAGGTTTGGCCGCCCCAAAACATGACCGCTCCAGCGGCAGAGCCCGCGAAGCCATCTTCTTGTTGGGTGGCACCTTCGATGTCCCAACTCGTTCCCGATATGGGTGTGATATTCGTGGGAAACCCTGGATGAAATTCATCCCGGCTAAGAGTAAATCGAAATTGGGAACGCTGTCGTCTTAGTGAAGTTGGCACATCCGTTCCATTCCGCTCGGCCACAGTGGAAAGATCCCCTTCGACATATTGCACCTTGGCATCGTCACCCACCTGCCCCTTCAACATAGCTGACGCGTGGAAGCCGATGTGAACCATTCGCGTGACGCCTGATTCCACGATTGTCTGATCAAGAACCACTGCATACTCAAAATCTCCTGCGACTACTCCATCGGGTGTCGGGCATTTGAGCACCTTGCCGCCAAGAATCACCACGATACTCCGTGTATTCCCTGCCGTCTCCCGTTTGTTTCCGATTCGAGTCGTTCGAGTCGTGGTTTTCCATCCGACCCAGCCTGGAGGTGCTTCCTGTCTCGATTCGCTCTTCGTTTCGGTATAGTCATCCTCAGGTGCAGGGACAGCCGGCGCCTGTGCGAGGTGAAAGGATCCTTTCGACAGTCCGTTCGTACGAACCACGCGACCTGGTGGAAAGAACTCTTCGAGACCGCTGCTCTTGCGTGCGGGCGCTGGTGAGGGACAATCGGCGACATTCGGGCCGAGTTGTGCCTTGAAGTTGTCAAACAACTGCTGGTCTAAGAATCGCGCAACCGACTCGGCCTGTGAGCCGAGCGATTGCTTGAGCAACTGCCCGTCTTTCCCAGCAAACAGCTGTGCGCTGCCGAGGCCTTGGACGATTCTCGACAAGGCCTCACAGGGGCTTTTGACGCCTTTGAATAATTGCAACGACTCCGGATTGACCGGCACCTTCTTCCACTCACCCTTTTCATTCGGCTCGGGTTCGAGCGGAGGCAACTGGATTGGCGATGGACCCGGTTCTGCCGGCTTCGCACTCGTTTGAACCGGGGTGCTGGGTGATACAGCCGGTGTAGTATAGAATTTCTTAGGATCGTACTCCGGTGGATTCGACGCCGGCAGGTGCTTATCTCCACCGCCGCAACCAGCGGTCAGCAGCGCAACGCTCAGGAAGAGAACTAAGCGAGTTGACATCTGGCAGCTCCCTCACAGGGGCAACCAACGGCTGGAATGGCCGCCATGCTAGCGAATGGTTTCGGTTTCTGCAACCGGTTGCACGACGGGTAGAGATTGCGGTAAGTACCTCCTCCCATGCCAATCGAGAACAATTTTCAACACGACGAACTGTCACGAAAGACTCCTGGTGAACGTCTCACCGTTCGTGAGATGACCCCGGCTACCTTGTCGGAGTCATCTTCCGGGCAGGATACGATGGCCGCGCTCGGCAAACGCCTCTCGCAGACCGGTGTCCGCGTGATCGTCTTGCTACACGGCTCCGTCATGGGAACCGACCTGTTCGGGGTACAACGGTTGGATGAACTGGGGGGACTCAAACGGGGCTATTCACGTGGCGTGGCGGGGCTCGATGCCTTATTGGCTTTGATGCGTGAAGGCAGCAATGGCATTCCCCCGCTGCCCGGTGGGTTGAAGTCACCGCTCGCCAATGATGAGCCGATCAAGGACCTCCTCGACGATCAGCTCGGCGACGCAGGAAATTTCACGAGCGCCTATGTGGAACTGATGAGGCAATCGCTTAACCAAGGTCTCGAACGCCCGATCCATTGCGTCCGTAAACTCTGGTCCTGCGAACACCATCACCTGGGCCGTGCCATGGCGGCTGTCTCAATGCTCGGACGTCTTCGCGACTGGGTCGAGGCACACAAGCTGGGCCAGGGAGATCGCATCCTGGTACAGGCTCATGGGCAGGCGGGACTAATCCTCGCTCTCGTCTCGAACCTCTTATGTGTGACCGCGAATAGTAGCCGGACGCGTCTATTCGATCTCTTGTCGTCTTTTGCCTCGCAGGTCAATCGACCAGGCATCATCTCGACAATCCAACGTGTCGCTCCGTTGCTGTCGAACGGCACCCTCCTCAACGGAGTGATGCTGGACATCGTCACATTTGGCATGCCGGTTCGTTATGGATGGGATCTATCGGGGCTCGGCAAGCTGCTGCACATTGTGAACCATCGCAACATGCGGACCGACGGTAAAACATGGCTCTCGAAAATGGAGTTACCCCAGATCACAATGGAGATGCCGATTGCCTGGGGCGGCGACTACGTGCAGGAACTGGCCGTGGCCGGCAGCGATGCCGTGCCGACAACCGAGCCGGCAAAAGCAGCAAACAAAGCTCTGTGGGAAATGGTCGAGCCGTTTGATGGATTCGAACGATGGCTCGAATGTGCCCGCCGTGCTGTCCGTATTCCGAGTGAAGGACTGGGGATTCTCGCCGACTATCAAGATTCCACGGGGTCAACGAATGTGCGCGATCACTACTACGGCCACGCAGCCTACACCCGCCTGAACGCGATGCTGTTCAACACGACGACAATCGTTCATACCCTTTACTCATAAAGGTTTGGACAGAACCTTACTCAGCGAAACCGGGGTTGTTGCCGGAGGATCGTAGTTTTGGTAGGAATATTGAATGCTCATACTGATCCCAACAGTCAACGCAAAGAAGGCCAACAGGGCATAAAAAACAGATTGGAACGATCTCCGATTGGTGAACACGCCGGACACAGAGAGGTACAGGGCCACCAGCACCGGCAGTAGCACAAACATGGTGGTGATAAGGATCGCCATGGTCGTCACCTCAGTGGAGCGCGGTGCCTATAATGAGACGTCAAAGAAATGAAGCACTACCCTGCGCCTGAAGATACAGTTTGGGAACTGGGGAAACCCCCGGTTCTACTCGAATAAGCTACTAGGGCCTACTCGTTCCAGAGATAAGACCGAAAAGACCTACCACTTCTCACCCTTTGAGTACTATGGAGGCAAAAAGGGAGAGAGACTCGGAAAGGCTTCCCTGCCCACATACCTGCCACGAGTACGAGCCGTCATGTATGGCGATTGTCAGCCAAGGGACCGTTTTCGTAGATAAAATCGCTTCCTGCACCCATGGCAACGCCAGGGAAACTTGCCGAACAATCGACGGAGGAAATCCCGCCCACCATGCCGCAGAGACCGATGGCACTGTTCTGAAAAACAGTAGGGGCAACTGACATCGATCCCGAGGACCGAACCGGAGGGGATGCCTGCCTCGACATTCTCGACGGACACATACTGAACACGTTCCATGATCCTCTAGCCTCGAACTAGAACCGATCGCCGCAGAGCTGGTGTGGCCGACGCGCGTCCTCACGTGACAGAGACAGAAAGGCGAGACCCACCCGGTCTCCTTCGACCCACTGTACCCTGCCCACATTACATGGCACGGCGGCGGTCCCGCCGCCCGGGTACATCATGAGCGTCAGGTATTGCCCAGGCTTGAGGGCTTTTGTGAGGCGGAGGCCACACCCCCTCGCCGTCATATCGATCACCTGCCCACTGGCGAGGCCTACCTTATCTGCAACGACCATCCGAAAATCCACAACTACTCGCACAGACCGTCGAGGTTCTATCCAAAGTATCTGGGATGTTTGTTCGGATAACTGGGATATTGTTCCTTCCATGGCGAATTTCTCCTTCACAGTAGGCATCCGATATATTAATTTAGAACAGCAACTCTCATGCCGAGAAGGTCTCGCTCAGCAGGACTCACAAATTCGCGAGGT
>JBDTSF010000210.1:0-12539 GCA_039931295.1 Nitrospirota bacterium
CCCGGATCGCTGCCGAGAAACGCGACATCGTCCTTCGTCACGTTTGGACCGACCAGCTGAGGTTGAAACTTGGCTCGATCAATGACTTCCTTGGTTGCGTACCCTCCGATAATCCAGGAATCAGGATCGGCACGACGGGACTTGTAACCCTTGAGCCCGATCTTGAAGTACATGAAGATCTGCTGCTGTGCAGGATCCCCAATGCCGGATTGAGGAAGCCCCAGGGTCTTCTCTATCTTCTTGCGCCAATGCCGGTCGTCATAGCGTGACGTGACCAGCTGGAGCATTTTCTTTCCAAGCTCAACATCAAGCGGCATGATGGGTTCCTTGTGTCGCTATATTCGACTCGCGAGGTTGATCAAAATGACATTCCGACGAGGCCGCAGGGAGTTCGGCGACTGAGGCGTACCTTACGAGGTACGTCGCAGGGAGACGAACGACTGAGAACGAAGCCGGAGGTCATTTTCATCAGCCGAGATGTTGCTTAAAGAAGGCCTTCGTTCGTGCCCAGGCGTCTTTAGCCGCCTCAGGCCGATACACCGTCTTATCCGTGTCCCTGAAAAAAGCATGAGGCGCGCCGGGATAAGTTTTGATCTCGCCGGACTTATTATACTTCTTGAAGCCTGCCGCAAGCCGCTGAACATCCGCCTTGGTAATCCAGCCGTCATCTTCTCCATAGAGGTACAGCACAGGGGCCGACAATTGTTGAAGTGGCGCATCGGGATTCGGCACCTGACCATAGAACGGCGCCGCCGCTTTGATCTCTTTGTTCACACAAGGCAGCATGAGTGCATAGGACCCGCCCATGCAGAATCCGGTCACGCCGATTCTCCTGGCATCGACTTCAGGAACAGACTTGAGATAGGCCACGGTGGCATTGAGATCCTTGAGTCCATCTTCCTGCTGGAGCGTATTCATCAGCTTGCCTGCCTCGCCGGAATCTGTGGTAAGGGCATATCCTAACCTGGAATACAGATCCGGGGCGATCGCCACATACCCCTCAGCAGCATAACGCTTTGCCACGTCTTTGATATGCTCGTTCAGTCCCCACCATTCCTGAATCACAATAATCGCGGGGCGTCGCTCCTTGGTTTGTGGGGCTGCGACATAGGCCCGCATCGTGACATTGCCGCTTGGGTATTGAACGGTTGTTTCTCTAATCGATTCGGCCATGGGTCACCTCCAACCTGGCGCAATTACGAAGGAGGAACGTTGAGTGATAAATTGGGATAGGAGGCCATCCAACACTCATCATTCAGCATTGCAACTGATCGCCAGGGCGATCAGTTGCCCGCCACCATCATCTCGGCAATCTTCACGGTCGGGCTCGCGATGCGCCCGCGGAACACAAGGTCGCTACCGATCATCTCGATTCCTGCAAACATCTCTTTCAAGTTGCCGGCGATCGTGATTTCTTCCACAGGATAAGCCAACTCGCCCCCTTCGATCCAAAACCCTGCAGCCCCCCGTGAATAATCACCAGTGACCATGTTGATGCCGAACCCGATGAGGTCCGTAACATAGAGGCCCTGTTTCACCGTTTTGATAATATCTTGTGCCGTCTTCGTCCCTGGCGCGAGATAGAAATTCGTGGGGCCGACCGATGGATTTTCCCCGACGCTGCGCGAGGCATTGCCGGTCGAGGGCAACCCGAGCTTCCTTCCTGAATACGTATCGAGCAGGTAGCTCTTCAACACGCCTCGTTCTACGACTATCGTCTTCCTGGTCGGCAGACCTTCGCCATCGAACGGTCGAGAGCCCAGGCCTCCAACCACCCGCCCATCGTCATAGACTGTCACGTATTCAGGAGCCAACGGCTTGCCTAACTGACCTGCCAGAAACGAAGCCCCTTTATAAAGCGAATACCCCGACACCGCGCTGCACAGATTCCCCATGAGACTTCCCGCCGCTTCTGAATCGAAGATGACTGGAAGCCGTTGGGTTGCCACTTTCTTCGCTCCAAGTTTTCGAACGGTTCGCCGTGCCGCTTCCAGTCCCACCACTTCAGGAGAATCCAGCAAAGCGAATTTCCGTTGGACAGAGTACCAGGAATCCCTTTGCATTGCCCCAGTCTCCGGATCGGTGGCGACAGGCGACACCGACATGGAGAAACTAGAACTCTGGTACTCCCCCAGGAACCCATGACTATTTCCCAGCACCACACGCCCCGAGGAGGAATCGAAATCGCCCCCTTCCGAATTTGTCACCCGCTCATCGGTAGACATGGCAGCAGCCTCGACCCGTTTGGCCAATTCGATCTGCTCCTCTGTATTCAGCCTAGTCGAATCGTAGAGATCTAAATCCGGTTTCTCTCCCGCCATCTGATCCGCTGCAGGCAAGCCGGACACCTGATCTTCCACAACCGCCTTCGCCAGGGTGCACGTCTCGGTCACGAGTCGATCTAATGAGTCCGCTGAAAAATCTGATGTGGAGGTGCTGGCAGAGCGTTTTCCGACAAACACGCGCAAGCCGAGATGCTTCTCTCGCGCTTTCGTGAGGCGATCGACGGCGCCCAACCGAACTTGCACTGAAAAGGTTTCACCGTCCGCGATAATAATGTCCGCTTCTGTCGCCCCACTACGCTTCGCCTTGGCCAAGAGATCTAAGGCGAGCTGGCTATATCCATCGCGCTGTTGTGGGTGCTGATTCATCGCTGCGTCCCGCCCACGGTGATTTCATCGATGCGAATGGTCGGCAGGCCGACGCCCACTGGAACAGACTGCCCTTCTTTGCCACAGGTACCGATACCCTCGTCGAGCTTGAGGTCGTGCCCGACCATCGAGACCTTGGTGAGAATCTCCGGCCCGCTGCCAATCAATGTTGCGCCCTTGACCGGCCTCGTCACCTTCCCCCCCTCGATCAAGTAGGCTTCGCTGGCGGAAAACACAAATTTACCGTTGGTGATATCCACCTGCCCGCCACCGAACGACACGGCATAGAGTCCGCGATCGACCGAGCGGATGATCTCCTCAGGGTCTGACGTTCCAGCCAACATGAACGTATTCGTCATGCGCGGCAACACCACGCTTTTATAACTTTCTCGCCGCCCATTGCCGGTTACAGGAATACCCATTAAGCGTGCATTGAGTTTATCGGTGATGTAGCCGCGCAGAATCCCGTTTTCGATAAGCGTGGTACGACCGGTCGGGGTTCCTTCATCGTCCATGTTGAGCGAGCCTCGCCGGTCCGGCAAAGTCCCATCGTCCACAATCGTACAGACGTCGGACGCCACCCGTTTTCCAAGAAGATTGGAAAACGCGGACGTTTTCTTGCGATTGAAGTCCGCTTCCAGGCCATGGCCGATGGCTTCGTGTAACAAAATCCCCGGCCAGCCCCCTCCCAGCACGACCGGCATGACACCAGCCGGCGCTTCGACAGCAGACAGGTTGAGAATCGCCTCCCGTGCCGCTTCACGCGCAAATCGCAGATATCGATCACCGTCATGATAGAACTGAAATCCGACACGACCCCCTCCGCCGAATGAGCCGGCTTGCCGTTGGCCGTTCTCTTCTGCGATACACGTCACTTGCAGTCTCGAAAGAGGCTGTACATCGCCGATCAACGTGCCGTCCGAAGTGGCGACGATGACCACCTTATATTCCGTATTAAACGAAGCCATGACATTCTTAATGCGCGGGTCATACCGGCGCGCTTCGGCATCGATGGCATTCAAGAGGGATACGCGATCCGCTGTGGCGACTTCGGCCTGTATCCGCTCAACCGGATAGAGATCGCGTGTCGGACGTTGGCGAACAGGCACCGGAACCGCTTCGGTCCCGCTTGGTGAATTGGCAATATAGCGAGCCGTGTCGGCGGCCAGTTCGAGATCCTTCTTCGTCAGCTCATCGGAATAGGCAAAGCCGGTTTTTTCTCCCGCTGTTGCCCTCACTCCCACACCTTGAGACACACTCTTTGTCGCTCGCTTGACGAGAGACTCTTCCATTGAAACTGACTCAGATACGCAGGACTCAAAGTAGAGGTCGGCATAGTCGACATCGCGAACTTTGACCCGCCCAAGCGCCCCAAGCACTTCATTTTCCGTCAGACCGAAAGACGTCAACTGAACAAGTTCACCCATGGTTTGCGAGCCCCCACAACCATTAACCATCAAGTAGAGGCGGAAGTATAGCTGATCGCTTTCAGTAGGCGCAACGATAATTGATCCAACTCGTCGCTTTTACAGGACTTTTACTAAAATTCGTTTGACATTCTTCTCCCTCACCAGTAGACTTTGCCGGCCTAGCCGTACATTCTTGCGCGAAAGGATCTTTGCTGACTGCACGCTTATGGACACGAAGGACTCATCAGCCATAGATCAGCTCTCCTTGGACGAGCTCGCCACAAGACTTGAACCTGACCTCCTACCCAAGCACGTCGCCATCATTATGGATGGCAATGGCCGTTGGGCAGAACTGCGAAACCTCCCTCGCATTGCCGGGCATCGGGAAGGGATCAAATCCGTCCGCGAAATGATCACGGTCTGCTTGGAACTGGGCATCCACGCCCTGACCATTTATGCGTTTTCACAGGAGAATTGGAAGCGTCCCATCCAGGAAATTTCCTCACTCATGGGCTTACTTGAATACTATCTTTCAACGGAACGCTCGAAACTCATTGAACAGGGTGTCCGATTACGCACAATCGGACGGCTCGATTCCCTTCCAACCTCCGCACTCCAATGGGTCCGAGCCGCCGAACAGGAAACCGCCCATCTCGACAAACTTCATCTCACCGTTGCCCTCAGCTACGGTGGACGCGCGGAGATTGTGGATGCTGTGCGTGAACTCCTCCATGAAGCCCAAGACGGAAAGCTGCAGCCGGACGATGTGGATGAATCCCGTATCCAACAATACCTCTACACCCATGATTTGCCCGATCCTGACTTATTAGTTCGCACCAGCGGGGAAACGCGAATCAGTAACTTTCTCCTCTGGCAGCTCGCCTACACCGAGCTCTATTTTACGCCAACACTGTGGCCCGATTTCCGTCGCCGCGAATTCTTACTAGCCTTGCTGGAATACCAGCGACGCGAGCGTCGATTCGGTCGAGTCCTCAGCGCTGTTTCGTCATAGTGGTCGATCTCAACCTTCCCATGCAGGAGTACAAAACCGTCAGCCAGCAGCAGGCTGAACCACCACGCACGGTAGCGTCCCGATTTGATCCGCGCAGGATCTATACCATTTTGGTCCTCGTACCGCTCTTATATGCCGTCATTCGCTATCTCCCGCCCCTCGTATTTTCCGGAGTCGTCATTCTAGGGGGAGCGCTTGCCCTCTTCGAGTTCTACCGATTATGTTTCGGCGACCGCAGCCACTCCTGGATGATCGGGATTGGCGTGATGGGCTTCGCCGCCCTAATTCTCGGAACACACTGGCCGAGCATCATCGTTCCAACCCTCCTCGCCGCGCTTGTCTGTACGATTTCCGTGCCGCTGTTCAGCCCCTCGCCCCTTGAACAGAGCTTAAGAGACGGCGCGATGACCTTATTCGGCATACTCTATTTAGGCCTCACGCTCAGTACGCTCTCGATGACGAGACTTCTGCCTCAAGGCGAATGGCTCATCTTCTTTCTGCTGATGGTGACCTGGGCGTCCGATACCGGCGCCTACTATATCGGCACGCTGTATGGACGACACCGCCTCGCCCCCACGATCAGTCCCAAAAAAACTGTGGAAGGTTTGGTGGGCGGTTTGATCAGTGCCATAATTGTCGCGTACGCGGCGCGTTGGTGGTTTTTTCCCGATTTTTCCGGTCTCGACTGTTTGATCTTGGCCACCCTACTGACGCTATCAGGTCTCTGGGGCGACCTGACGGAATCAGCCATGAAACGTAGCGTCGGCATGAAGGACTCCGGCGGGATACTTCCTGGCCATGGAGGCATGCTCGATCGTCTCGATAGTCTCTTGTTCACTGCCCCCGTCTTCTACTACTATGTCACGATGGTGAGTCGGCTTCGAGTGATTGACTGAAGGAGCTACGTATGAAAACGATCGTCATCCTTGGATCGACCGGGTCGATCGGTACCAACACCCTCGATATTGTGGACAGGTTCCCGGAAGAATTTCGCGTGGCAGGGCTGACGGCCGGCAGTAATGACGAAAAGCTCGAGGCACAGATCCGCCGTTTCAAACCCCGCGTGGTTGCCCTATCGGATACCGCCGCGGCAGCCAGACTCCAGGAGCGTTGTGAGGATCTGCCTGTCGAAATTTTGTCTGGACAAGACGGTCTCATTCAGGTCGCCTCTGCGTCTGAAGCGGATCTCGTCATTTCCGCCATCGTCGGTGGCGCTGGTCTGGTACCCACCCTTGCGGCAATCCGCAGCGGAACGCAGGTCGCCTTAGCCAATAAAGAGCCGATGGTCATGGCCGGGAAACTGATGCAGGACGAGGCGCGGCGGCATGGCGTACGCATCTTCCCCGTCGATAGCGAACATAGTGCGATCTTCCAGTCATTGGAAGGCCATCGTAAAGTGGACGTCCGCCGCCTGATCTTAACAGCCTCCGGAGGAGCCCTCTGGCCCCTGAGCAAGGAGGAGCTACACAACGTCACCCCTGAACGAGCGCTCCAACATCCCAATTGGAAGATGGGTGCTAAAATCACGATCGATTCTGCAACCCTTATGAATAAAGGGTTGGAAGTCGTAGAAGCCCGCTGGCTCTTTGATATCCCGGAGTCACAAATCGAAGTTATGATCCACCGGGAAAGCATCATTCATTCTCTGGTAGAATATGTAGACCGTTCCATGATCGCCCAGTTAGGATTGCCGGATATGCGAACACCCATTTCTTATGCGATGAACTATCCTGGACGCATGCCGCTCGATCTGCCTTCGTTGGATCTGACCGAGATGGGAAAGTTGACATTTTGCAAACCGGATCACGACCGTTTCCCCTGCTTAAGTCTCGGCTATGAATCCCTTCGGATCGGCGGTACGATGCCCGCGACGATGAATGCGGCCAATGAAATTGCGGTCGAGGCATTCTTGAACGGAGGCATCCGGTTCACCGATATTGCAGGAATCATTCGCAGCACGATGGATCTCCACACCATCAAAGACATCGAGTCGTTGGAAGACGCGCTGGAGGCGGATCGCTGGGCTCGCGAGAAGGCAGAATCGTTGGTAGTGGCGTTGGCACGCTAGGTCTACACGAAGGAGCGTACACCGTGTTCATGGCAATTACCTGGTCCCCCGATACTATCTGGCTGCTCATGCAGAAGGCATGGTGGTTTCTCATCGTGCTTGGCGTGCTCGTCGCATTCCATGAACTCGGGCATTTCCTGGCCGCTCGCTGGGTCGGCGTGAAAGTTCTTAAGTTTTCACTTGGTTTCGGACCCAAGCTCATCGGCAGAAAAATGGGCGAAACAGAATACCTTCTCTCGGCCATTCCCCTCGGTGGCTATGTCAAATTGTTCGGCGAAGATGAGACCGAGGCCACCACACAAGAAGATCGTACGCGATCGTTTGCGCACCAAAGCTTATGGGGCAAAGTCCTGATCGTCGCTGCAGGACCTGGGTTTAACTTCATCCTGGCTTATCTCATTTTTGCCGGATGGCTCGCAACCGGCGCGCCGCTTCCGATCCCATCATTCCAGGATCTCACCCCCGACGTTGAAGCGATGGTGCCCGATTCTCCCGCCGATACCGCAGGCATGCAAATCGGAGATCATATAAGCGGAGTCAACGGACACGATATTTCGACAAGGGCGGAACTCTTCGACGCAGTGGCGAAGAGTAAAGGGCAGCCGCTGACCCTTGAGATCAAACGAGGAGAACAGAGTAAAACGCTGACAGTTACGCCCGCAATTTCACCCAGACCACAGCCCGCTGCGCAAGAACCCCTATACTATCTCGGTATCGAAGAAGCACCGCCCCTCGTCACGTCAATTGTACAGAGTTCTCCTGCGGCAAAAGCCGGACTTCAAGTAGGAGACCATGTAATCAAGATCGAAAGCCAAACGATCCATACGTGGTTCCAGATGACTAGCCTGGTGAGAGAGAGCCCCAACCGCGAACTACACATAGAAGTCTTACGGGATGGACAACGAGTCTCTCTAACTGTGACACCTTCTGCTGAAAAGGAGATGGTCAACGGCCAGTCGATGGAAGTCGGCAAGATCGGCCTTGCAGGCCCAGGCAGCCGTTCACTGATACGCTCGAGCACCCCCTTACTATCGCTGTATGACGGCTTGAGAGCCACATGGGGCTTGACCGAACTGACGGTCATCGGTCTCTACAAGATGATTGTTGGGGATATCTCCAGCAAAAACATCGGGGGGCCGCTGACGATTGCGAATATATCTGGAGAAGCCGCTGCACAGGGCGCCTCAAACGTCGTCTATCTCATCGCCCTGCTGAGTATCAATCTAGGCGTCCTCAATCTACTTCCCATTCCTATTCTCGACGGTGGACATCTCTTGTTTTTTCTGATTGAGGGCATCCTCCGCAAACCACTCGGTGAGCGCCAGAGAGAACTCGCTCAACAGGCCGGACTCGTGCTATTAGTGGGTATCATGATCTTTGCGTTCTGGAATGACATCGAGCGAATCTTCCTTAAATAGGACATGAGTTCGAACGTCTCAATGTCGAACTCGTCATGTCAGCACAACATTTTCCATCTCACTGATGCGATAGATGCGATGACCTTCAGGCCGCATGACCGTGTGTCCTCACTCACAACATCATGAGAACATCTCAACTCTTAATCCCCACATTGCGAGAAGCCCCCGGCGAAGCGGAAACCGTCAGCCATACGCTCATGCTCCGAGCCGGTCTGATTCGCAAAGTGGCAGCAGGCATCTACACCTACCTTCCACTCGGGCTTCGGGTCATTCGAAAAGTTGAACAGATCATTCGGGAAGAAATGAATCGGGCAGGAGCCCAGGAGCTCCTGATGCCCATCGCTTCTCCCGCAGAATTATGGCGAGAAACCGGCCGATGGAATTTTTACGGCAAAGAGTTAGTCCGGTTCAAAGACCGTCACGAGCGCGAGTTCTGCTTGGGACCGACCCATGAGGAAGTGATTACAGATCTGTTCAGACGTGAAGTTCGTTCCTATCGGCAGATGCCCCTGAACTTCTATCAAATCCAAACCAAGTTTCGAGATGAAATCCGACCCCGCTTCGGACTCATGCGCGGACGCGAATTCATCATGAAGGACGCCTACAGCTTTGATCAAGACGAAACAAGCGCCAGGATCAGCTATCAAAAAATGTATGACGCCTATCATCGTATCTTCACCCGCTGTGGCCTCACCTTCCGTGCCGTGGAGGCCGACACAGGGCTGATCGGCGGCAGCTCATCTCATGAGTTCATGGTGCTCGCAGAAACAGGTGAAAACACCATCGTCTACAGCGATACCGGCACCTATGCCGCCAACATCGAGCAGGCTGAAGTGCTGCCCCCTACTGATATGGGCACCGAAGTCGTGCGGCCACTTCGCTCCGTCCAAACGCCCCACTGCCGGACCGTCGACGACGTGACAAAATTCCTGAACGCTTCCCCAGCGCACCTTGTAAAAACACTCCTCTACTCGACAGGAACAGACACGGTCGCCGTGCTGATACGGGGAGACCATGAGGCGAACGAGGTCAAGATTCAACGATTCCTACGAGTGACGGATCTTGCGCTTGCAGATCCTGCCGTTGTCGAGCGCGTCACTGGCGCACCGGTTGGGTTTGCCGGCCCCATAGGCCTACAACACGTCCGGATTATTGCCGACCACGCGGTCAAAGCCTTGCGTAACGTGATCGTCGGGGCCAATCAGCGTGACACGCACTACGTCGATGCCAATTGGGATCGCGACTTTCAGGTCGAGCAGTTTGCCGATCTCCGCAGCGCTTGCGCAGGAGATCCGTCACCGAAAAAAGATGGAACGTTGAAGACGACGAAAGGCATTGAAGTCGGACATGTCTTTATGCTCGGCACCAAATATAGCGAAGCCATGAAGGCCTCCTTCCTGGACCTTCATGGGAACGAATGTCTCGCCGTGATGGGATGCTACGGGATCGGGGTCGGCAGAACTGCCGCTTCAGCGATTGAACAGAACCACGACGCAAAAGGGATAATCTGGCCCTATCCGATCGCGCCGTTCCATGTCCATCTCCTCCCACTCACTCAGTCAGCACAAACTGCCCAGGTCACCGCGCAGCTCTATGAGGAATTGCAAGTGGCAGGGCTCGAAACACTCTGGGATGATCGGGATGAGCGAGCTGGCGTGAAGTTCAACGATGCGGACCTGATGGGAGCGCCATTCCAAGTGGTTGTCGGAGACAAAGGCCTCGCCGAAGGAGTGGTCGAGGTTAAAACCCGAAAGGATGGAGTAAAACTCAAGCTGCCTCCGGCGCAAGTCACCGCTCATCTACTTCAACAACGAACAAACTGAATGCCCTCTCACTCACCAATGGATTGATTCTCCATTTTGCCACTTCTGTCACCATTCCCAGTCTGAAACTGCCTTTTCCTTGCCTTCCAACCTCGATCAGCTACACTGATTTTCAATCCTTGCATCACAGCATGTGGATTACAGACATTCTACGCACTCTTCATTGAGCGTACGACGATAGTCTTCATGGATGAAGGCTGGGAGCCCTTGAAATGGAAGCCACTCCGGTCGCCAAAAGCCCTCAAGACCTTCAGCAGAAAATAGCATTCTCTGAACATGTTAAGCGCATCACAGAGCAAATTCATGCGGCGCGCGATCTTGATTATATCCTCCTCGATCTGCGCAAAGAAGTTCTCAGCGTCTTCGATGCCGAAGACCTCACCATCTTTGCGTTCGATCCGGAAAAGAAGGAGATTTTCTCTAAAGCCCCTCACATCGATAGCGTCGAAGAATTCCGCATTCCGATCTCAGAACAAAGCCTGGCGGGGTTCTGCGCTAAATATCTCCGGCCAGTGAGCATCGCCGACGCATATAACATCGCAGAGCTTCAAGGCGTCCACCCCGCACTCGTCCACGACACAACCTATGACAAACGGACCGGATTCAAGACGAAACAAGTTCTGACCTATCCGATCGTAGCAGACAACAAGTATTTGATGGGTGTCCTCCAACTCCTCAATAAAAAAACCGGCGGGCGATTCACACGAAAGGACGAAGAGTCCGTCGCGGAGATTGCAAAAGCACTCGGCATTGCCTTCTTCAACCTTCGCAAAGTCACAAAGAAAAACCCGAGTAAATTCGATCGTCTGGTCGCAAACAAGCACATTGCTCAGAGTGACTTGGACAACGCCATTGCCGAGTCTAAAAAAGGGCAATCGGACTTCGAGGGTATCTTAATCGAAAAGTACAAGGTGCCGAAAATCGAGATTGGAAAATCGCTCGCCCAGTTTCACAAATGCCCCTACATCGAATACAGCGAACGCACACTCGTCGATATCGAACTCCTGAAAAACCTCAACGTCGATTACCTCAAGAAAAACCATTGGATGCCTCTCAAGCGTGACCGAACCGCCATCGAAATTCTCACGGATGACCCGAGTGATCTTGATCGCGTGGCGGATATTAAAAGGACGTTCCCAGGCCTAAACATTCGCTTTGCCATCAGCCTTCGTCGAGATATTGCCCAGTTCCTTGGTTCCGCGACAGGACAGGGAGACTCGAACCCCACCCGAAAGTTGGACGAAAACGTCTCCGACATTCTTGGCGAGCTCGTCAACGAAGCCCAAGAAGCGGCCACTGAGGACGCCGGAGGCGGCCTCGACGAAAACGATAACGCCATCGTGCGACTGGCCAATCAGATCATCGCAGATGCGTACCGACAAGGCGCCTCTGATATTCATGTCGAACCCTATGGCGAAAAACGTGAAACTCTTGTTCGATTTCGAGTCGATGGAGACTGTTTCGAGTACATGAAGATTCCGCAAAGCTATCGACGCGCCATCGTCTCGCGCCTAAAAATTATGGCCAGCCTCGACATTGCAGAACGGCGCAAACCTCAGGACGGTAAGATCAAATTTAAACTGTCGGATAGCAAGGACATCGAGTTACGTGTCGCGACCATTCCAACTGCCGGATACAACGAAGACGTGGTCATGCGCATCCTCGCCGCGAGCGAACCCTTGCCACTCGACAAAATGGGATTCTCGGACCGTAATCTGACCGCCATCAAGGAGATCGCGGCAAAACCCTACGGTATTATTCTCTGCGTCGGGCCGACCGGATCAGGAAAAACCACAACTCTGCATTCGGTCCTTGGCTTCATCAATACGCCGGACATCAAGATCTGGACGGCTGAGGATCCCGTCGAAATCACTCAATACGGTCTCCGGCAAGTTCAAGTTCAGCCAAAGATCGATTTCACTTTTGCCAAAGCCATGCGCGCCTTTCTTCGGGCCGATCCTGACGTGATCATGGTTGGAGAAATGCGAGATAAAGAAACGGCAGAAATCGGCATTGAAGCCTCATTGACCGGACACCTCGTCATGAGCACCCTCCACACAAATAGTGCAGTAGAAACGGTCACTCGACTTCTCGATATGGGCTGCGATTCGTTTAGTTTTGCCGATGCGATGTTGGGAGTCCTCGCCCAGCGCCTCAC
>JBDTSF010000211.1:0-5503 GCA_039931295.1 Nitrospirota bacterium
ATCTCCTCACCTATGGCCGCTTCAAACTCCCACCTGAGACGCGCAATAGTTATACGGGCTTCCGCTGCGCCAAATCCTAGGAGGATGCTGAAAACGGTCCCCAACGGCGTTCTCCCCTCGGCCCCATCCTCAACGTACCCCAGAGGGTACACCTGCGGTGTGACCTTCGGCTGCGGCCTTGTTGGATGACCGTTTTGATCAGCCTGCCGGGATTCTCTCGCGCGGTGTACTCTGCAGCTTTCCTCATGAAAGCGGCGGCTCAAAATGTTTTCCAGCGAGGCCATAGGGAGACAGGCGATTGAGAACGAAGTTGGATTTTTTATTTGAGCATCCTTCCAAAGCTTTTCCACGTTGGAATAATAAAACGACCGCTCAAAATCGTTGTCCAACAAGGCCCGAGGCGAATCAAAACCGGAGGCGTACCCTCTGGGGTACGTTGAGGATTTTGGGGAACCGAGAACGCAGTTGGCAGCGATTTTCAGGGGTCGCTAATAGAGGCTCTTGCTGATTTCAGCAGAGAGCACGCTTTCGTTGCCAGCGGTGTCGAATGCGGACAAGGCGAAGAAATAGGTTTGGCCTTTCGGCAGATTGAAGGCGCTGGAGTTCGTGGAGTTATTGATCGAGACCGGCGATCCAGCGAAATTGTATATGCCGGACGCCGTGCCGATATAAAGTTTGTAGCCAGCCAGGTCGGGCTCCTGATTGCCCCTCCATGCGAGCCTCACATTCCCTGTCGATCCGTTGGGAGGAGGAGACGTTGATGATGGAGTCGACCGGGGAGGGGGTGGGGGAGGTATAGTGATCACAGGTGTTGGTGGTTGCAACAAGCTTGCAATGGCAGAGTTTCTGAACAGGTTCAATGTCGATCGTGAGCTGCCAATGGAGGATTTTCCGCTTCCTGCTGAGGCCGGCGAGTGAATACCTGCCGCTCCGGCCAACGGAGAGGGAGTGGGCGAGGTGGTCAGATGAGAGTTCGTTGAAGCCATTCCAGGAGGCAATGCCGTCATCGATGCTCTAGTGGGTGCCGCTGTTGTAGGAATGGTGATTTTCCCGGCGTCGGTTGTCGTCGGTGTGTCCTGCCCGGTTGCAATGTCTGACATCGGTGCGGCATGTGGTATCTGAGCAGGGGGAACAGGGACGCTGATTGAAGCCATGACTGGGCGTTTGCTTGATGTCCGGTGGTGCGGTATTGCGATAGATGGTGGAACAATTGCAGCAATGGGTGGTTCGATCGAAGTTGTCCTACGAGTTGGCTGAGCGCTGAACGATTGGAGGATCGCTCCCTGAGTTGTGGTAGACGGAAGAGTAGACTCAACCGCTGAATGATGAATTAAGCTATGACGACGAGGCATCTCTTGGCCTTCAGCTGAAACCATAGCGGGCGTTGTTGCAGCGTGAAGAGCGTGGATGAGTATTATTGCAATCACGCTATGGTGGAACCGGGGCAGTGCCATGTGTATCGCGGGAATTATTCCTGGCAGATTATTCTCTATCCGGGCAGAAGGAGACCACTGCGCCTCGTGTATGTTCATTCGCTAACCGTTGCACACCTGCATTGTCTCGTGGACGTGCATGATACGCCAGAAAAAATTAATTTTGTCCGGGTGTGCTCATGGTCAGCGTCCGCGCACGTGCCTGTCTCTCCTTCGTCTCGCGATGGAGCAAGGGCGAGTGGTTTCCTGAGTACACTGGGTTTGTGCGAGCAGCCGCTGATAGGGATTACGAGAAGAGGAGGGCGAGAAGGAATAATACCGTCAGCGAGCACAACGAGGTAAAGTAGAGTATGCCTGTTCGGTCGCTCAGCCAGGCGGTCCTCCATCCATGAGGATAGAGCGTCTGATGTTCTTCGACCAGGCCTTCTTCATAAAATCCTAGTGCTTGTTCAAGCTGAACCAGGACCTGTTTGGCCTGCCGGTGACGGTATTGCTGTTGAAAGATCAAGCCGCAGAACAAGCCACACCAGATCAGGCCCGCGAGCAAGATGAAGAGGGTGTCGAAGGATGTCAGTCGATTCTTGTATGGACTTAAGAGAAATGCAAAAAGCATTGTGATCAGACCCAAGGAGCCTATGACTGTCAGCCGCATCATCTGCTCGCGTCGTTGGTACACCTCTTCTTTATAGAGAGGGTAGAGTACCGTCAAGACATGTTGGACGCTTTCTGTAATCATGGGCTATCTCGTTGCAGAATGCTGAAAAGATTGGCCTTGTTTGCGACTGCTTGCATGCCGTTCTCGTTGTTCAAACATCGCTAGCTTCTCATCGTAAGATGGCTTACGAGCCAATTGCTGATCGATGTGGTCATCCGATGAAAGTCCTCCTTCCGGGTGAACTGGTGATCCGCGTCCGGTAGGAGCTCCAATCTCTTCACCCCTCCAAGACTGTCATGCAGTCGCCGGCTTTGATGAAGGGGGACACATTCATCCTGCTCACCCTGGACGATCAGGGTAGGCGCAGTAATGTGTTCCGCCGGCCCATAGGCAATCTGCTTGAGGCAGTCTTCGTAAAAACCATATCGCAACCGGACTCGATCCGACCCGCCCATCATATTTGGAATCGTGTCGGTGGCCTGCCATTGTGCTAATCCTTCTAGCCCAAATGTTATACGAAGCTCTTCTGGAAAGTCCACCACAGGGCATTTGAGGGCCAAGCAGGCGATATCGCGACGCTGGGCTGCCGTGAGGATCGCGACGAGCCCTCCAAAGCTTGAGCCGACGAGCCCGATTCGATCATAGCCTCTGGCTGCCACTAGATCTAAAGCGGCTTGGGTTTGATGCACAGCCAGGGTTGTCGTGAGTTCTTCGAACGGTCCGTCGCTGTCTCCTTGACCAAAAAAGTCGAACCGAAACGTCGCCAGTTCCTGTTCATTGAGAAGGCGAGTCAAGGTCCTGTTGGTCGTACTGTCTTTGCCGGAGAGAAATCCATGGCACAGTAGGGCAAGACCGGTCGTCGGCCTGTTCGGTGTGCTCAGGACTGCGGCGACGTTGTGACCCTGCCGATCATGAAACGTGAGGGGTTCCTCCATGGAATGACCTTTCAATCTCGTAGGCTGTTGCAAAACTATTTGGTGGTTCACCCGTGAGATGTAACAGGAGAACATGTCCTCAGGATGCTTAAAAAGGCTGTCCAGCAAGGCCGCAGCCGACGGAAGCACCGGAAGCGTAGCCTCCGGGCTACGTTGAGGATGCTTTCGAGGCGAGAACGCCGCTGGTGGACTTTTTCAGCATCCTGCTACATCGGGAGAAAATAGAAATGATTCGTCGGCCCAGTTCCGTGGCCGATTGCGAGGCTGTGGCGAAGGGCTTCGGTGAGATAGGTCTTGGCTGACTGTACGGCATCGTTCATGGATTTGCCTCGCGCGAGATGGGCGGCGATGGCCGAGGCGAAGGTGCAGCCGGTGCCATGCGTGTGAGGAGTATCGATGAATTCTCCTTTGAACACATTGAAAAAATTGCCGTCATAGAGCAGATCGGTGGCTCGTTCAGCCGGTAAATGACCGCCCTTGATCAGTACATATTTACAGCCGAACTTGTGAATGACTTTGGCCGCACGGCGCGCATCCGCGAGTGTCTTGATTTCCAGACCGGACAATTGTTGCGCTTCATGGATGTTCGGGGTGACGAGCAGTGCCAAGGGGAACAGCTGCGTCTTCACGGCATCGATTGCCTCCGGCTTGAGCAGCGCATGGCCGGTCTTTGAGATCATGACCGGGTCCACCACGAGATTCGTGACATTCTGAGGCTTCAGGAGTTTAGCGACGACCTCGACGATGGCTGTGGAAGACAACATCCCGGTCTTCACCGCAGCAACTTCGAAGTCGTCGAACACAGCATCGATTTGAGATGCAATGATCGAAGTCGGCAACTCGAAGATGTCGGTAACCTCTTCCGTATTCTGTGCTGTGATCGCAGTAATTGCCGACATGGCAAACACGCCATTAGCCGACATCGCTTTAATGTCAGCCTGAATCCCAGCTCCCCCGCCAGAATCTGACCCCGCAATCGTCAACACCTGTTTCAATATCATGAGTGCTCTATTTTATCGGGCAGGCGTAGCCATGGTTTCAAAGCTGACGAGCGGCATGCCTGTTCCCATGGGGACGAAGTTCAACTTTTCGAACCCGATGACCTGGCCCTTGTCATCCTTCATGAGGATGACGTCATTGCCGGTTTCTTCGCACAGGTGTTCCTGATTCGGGTCTCCGAACCATACCGTCAAGGTATTGCCCACTGGGTCGAAGAACAGCTTTATTTTCGTTTCCATATCTCCGTCCCTTTCTTGATGACGGCTGTCAGATAACAGGTGATCAAAAACCCTTCTCCATTCAAGCGGCGGGCAACCGCGACTGTCCAACCTTCTTGACGCACTCGATAAAAGAGCATGACCTTGGGATCAGCGACACTCTGTTTAATCACATCTGGATTGCCCAATGTTTCCTTGACCTCGGCTTCATGGCCCCCCATGTTCCGGTGCTTCTCACTGACAATGCGTTCCCAATATTCATCGGTCGTCCGAACAGCAAAGCCGAGCGGGGTCTGGATCTCAAACCGGACAGTAGCCACGCTCTTTTATAGCATCTACACCAGTCCTACGCCATCCTTGCTGTCCCAAGCTGCCAATGGGCAAAATCCAGCAGGGCAATCAGCACCCCCAACTCACCGAGATTCAACCTGACCTGTTTGTGTGTCATTAGGAGGGGTTCTGATGGAGAAATCAGCTATCTGGAAGTTGACGCCTCAGAAAAAGTGCTTTAGAGTGCTGATCGTACGAGGTGGTTATTATGGCCGCTGAAACTGTGAAACAGAAGATCCTTCAAGTTGTCGAGCGACTTCCTGATACGGCCACCCTTGAGGATGCCATAGAACGGCTCTGCTTCCTGGCGAAAGTTGAGGAAGGCATTCGTCAATCTGATGCTGGTGAAACGGTCCCCCACGCCGAGGCCATTCAACAGATCCGTAGATGACCCAGCTGATCTGGACCCGCAAAGCGATCGAGGATGTTCTATCCATCCGGCAGTTTATCGCACAAGATTCCCTCTACTACGCCGAGCTTGTCACACAACGATTGATCGCCGCTGTTGAGCGATTGCCAGCATTGCCCCAGTCCGGGCGTATCGTTCCAGAAATCAATGACCCTACCGTGCGCGAAGTGATCCATGGCTCCTATCGAATCGTATACCGACTAGTTCGTGAGGAGATCCATATCATCACAGTCCATCACGCCGCCCGCCTCCTGCGCCTGGAGGCATGATTTCAGTTAAGATCAATACCTGGCATTCTGGCCCAGTGTGTCTATGGCAGGTTTATGAAGAATCCTTTGTCTGATTCTCTGAAGGCTATCCTGACGGAGCTGGTCAGCATTCTTATCGAACCGCCAAGCAGCGGGGCAAGTCTGAAAAACTCTATACGAGACAGAATCCGGAGGAGCATATTCCCCGATGAGTAGGTCGGTTTGAATAGTTTTTAGGTATCCCTTCGTTTGAATTCCCGTAAGATTTTCGAAAAC
>JBDTSF010000212.1:0-2099 GCA_039931295.1 Nitrospirota bacterium
ATGCCGGGGCAGGGCTCCAGTTTTTCTTCAACGACCACATATCGATCGACAGCACCTACCGGTACATTTGGCTGGAAAACATTGAATCGAGAGACCAAAACATCAAAGATAAAAGTTTCAACGACAACGGCCATATGATCACGGCCGGCCTCAACTTCCATTTCTAGCCGGTTGGTCGGAGCGTGCGATGGGCAATGACCAAAGAGGCAACTGAGACAATTGGACATCGTCCGCCGGCCGGCGGCGGACGATGTCCACCAGCGAGATCTCATGGCCTGTAGAAGTGCGCCAATTTCTATTCAAGGAGGTGCGATCATGCTGAGTTGGGCCATTACATTTCTTATTATTGGGCTAGTCGCGGGATTCCTGGGGGTCTCTGGGGTGGCGGGAGCGGCCACCCAAATCGCCTATGTGCTGTTTGTCGTATTTCTTATCGGCGCCCTCGTCAGTTTCGTTATGGGAAGGCGACCTCCTGCATAAACTAAGATCAAGGTTAAGGCTAAGATGAAGATCCTGGTTCTTCGCTTAGTCTTAACCTCTTTCCGTTAGGCAGGGGGAGCTGTGGTACGGTGGACAGCCATGTGAATAGTGGTATACAACTCCTTCCCGATGGTGTCCTTCTGCAAGAAGGCCCTAGCCCCGGCCTTCAGCATAGATTCGGCTATGTGTGGATCGGTTTGAACGGACAATCCGATCACAGTCGTCGAAGGATGCGCCTTCAAAATCCGCACAGTCGTTTCAGCCCCATCCCAACCTGGCATGTTCATGTCCATAATGACGACGTGGGGTACTAGCGTGCCGGTCAATTGGAGCGCTTGCTCTCCCGTCGAAGCTTCTCCAACCACCGTCAAGTCGTCGTACTCCTTTAACATACAGCACAAACCTTCTCGAACCATTTGGTGATCGTCGACGACCAGCACACGGAGCGGAGGCTCGACATGCCCATTTTCAGCCAAGGCGATCGTCACGGTTGGATCCATGGGTTCCTCAACCAGTGCGGCTCTTGCGGGAGATCGTCCCTCTCCCCCGGCCTCTCGTGCCTCAATGTCTGTCACGGGCATCCGAAAGGGAAGAAAGAGCGACGCAACTGTTCCCTTCCCCGGTTCCGATTGCAGGTCGAAGCTGCCACCGAGGGCTATCATCCGTTCCCGAACACTCAGCAGACCGAATCGATCCGAACGGTCCTCCCGCAAGCCTGAGACATGGAAACCGCATCCATGATCCGACACGGTGATGGATAGCACATCCTGATCGTAGCTCATCAATACCGTTGCCCGATCTGTCTTCCCATGCTTGAGCACGTTGAACAATAATTCCCGAATCGAGTGGAACAGCAACACCGCATCCGCCTCCGGAAGGGGCAGCTCCGCTGTATCGAGAAACATCTCGACGGTCAATATCTGCTGCCGGCCCATCTGATCCCCCAGCCATCGAAGTGCGGCGCTCAATCCGCGCTCGTACAGCGCTTGCGGTGTCAGCTCGGACACCAGCGTCCTGGTGTAATCAAGCGATTGGTGGAGCAACTGGTCGGCCTCCTGCAAAATCGTCTGTACGTCTTGATTGTGACCCTGTCTCAGCAGTTGACCTACCTTCATGCGAGTCACCACAAGCATCTGGGACAAATAGTCATGCAGCTCTGTGGCAAGCCGTCGTCGTTCGCTCTGTTCAGCTATCGTCAAGTCTGTTGCGAGGGCACGGAGCCTGGCATACGACGTCGCGAGCTCCTGTGTTCGAGACTTGACCTGCTCTTCGAGCGTGTCGGCCAGCTGGCGAAGCTGCTCTTCGGCCTGTTGACGTTCGAAGAGTTCGTAAGCCTTCGCGCGAGTGGCTGCCTCAAGTTCGGCAGTTCTCTCCAGGACCCGCTTTTCTAAATCTCGATTGAGGAGCCGCAGTTCTTCCTGCGCTCCAGCGTATTGCGAACGTAACCGCCGTTCTTCCAATGCATGGCGCACCGCCTCGCCCAAACGGCCCATACGGTCCTTGCGCAGATAGTCGGCCGCGCCGTTGCGCATCAGCTGCACGGCTTCATCTTCCCCAATGGCGTGCGACAGCACGATGAAGGGAATCGTTAGTCTGCTTTCTCGCAAACACTTTAGTGC
>JBDTSF010000213.1:0-7531 GCA_039931295.1 Nitrospirota bacterium
CCGGCCGTCAAGCCTGTAAATCAGGTCAATGACCCCTTCCATCGTCTGGCCCTCGCCCAAGGGCATGACGAACGGGACTTCTCGCCCCAGTACCGTCGCACGTTGCAGTCTGTGGTACGGCTCGGAGGAAAGAAAGTTCTCAAAGAGAACCGTGAGATCTTTGGTGACGTCGGCCATCAATTGAGGATGATCTTGTGCCACATAGCAACGACTGGTCTGCTCGATGACAGTACTGATTTCAGTGCGAGGCCTGGTGAAATCCCACTGTTCAAGTACCGCATGGGCACAGACTCCGATAAGCCGAGCCAGATCGGCATTACGCCCTCTCACAGTGTGCGGGAGAGGGGCCTCGGACCTGATTCCTGTGAGGCTCGAAGGGGTCAGCCCTCGCGGCGTCGTTCGACGCTGCTCCCACTCAATCTGCCGGGCGTGGCGGCGAATGAGAATCTGACCAAGGGCTGGTCTCGGGGCCATCGTGGATTGGGGTTCTTGTCGGCGCCGTCTCGTTACCACCGTGGCAGGCGTGATGACACGAGTGAGGCGGCTTGTTCCGATGCAAATCTGGTCGGCCATCGAAGAAGCCGCCTCATCTAGAATCGCTTCTCCGAGCAGAGCAAGGGCCGTGTCATGTCCAGGCTTGGTGGTCTGCCCACCGGAGAGGACCAGCAGATCGCGCGCGCGCGTCATGCCGACATACAGGAGCCGCCGCTGCTCCGCCTCCTCACGCGCCGCCATCTTCATATCCACGAGCATCGCTCCAAGGTTCGAACGGCTCCCCATCCGCAGGCTATAACACTGGCTCGACCAATCATGATGGATGGAGGGTCCCTTGCGAAGATTCTTGGACCCCTGGTGCAGGCCTGGAAGAATGACTACAGGAAATTCCAATCCTTTGGCCTTATGGATGGTCAGTACATGGACGGCGTCCAGTGATTCTTCGGCTAAGGCGCTTTCTGCCTCATCCGGCTGTTCCGATACCCTGGCCATCATGAGATCGACGAACCCGGTTAACGTGAGATGAGGACGATCTGCGAGTGTCTCGGCCATATCCCTTATCTTCCGCAGATTGGCCATGGCTTGCTCGCCATGGAGCGATGCCGCTGCCAACTCTAGAACTGGCAATTGCTCGAAGATCAGATCGATGGCGTCAGGCACAGGTCGCAAGGGAGCGAGTTGATGCAGCTCGGCCAAGCGCTCATAGAGCCGCTTCACCATTCCTGCCTGTGGATGGTTCCAGGCAGATAACCGTTCCCGTTGCTGATAGTCCAACCCTTCGATCTGCTGGAGGGCCAGTAGGTCCCGATCCGTCATGCCGCCCAAGGGTGAGCGCAAAATTCCGACCAGCGCAATCGTATCGTGCGGGTTGTCGATAACCCGAAGAAGGTTGACCACATCGATAATTTCCTGCCGCCGATAAAAATGCTTTTCCCCGTCAGTGATATAAGCGATATCGTAGCGGCGAAGGGCGTCGAGATAGACCTGGGCCTGGGTCAGCTTTCTGAAGATCAGGGCAATGTGGCCCGGTTGGAGTGGGCCTTCGCGTCGATCGCGATCCGTAATCGTCGTACGGGCGAGAAGCTCCTCCTTCAGCCAGCGCGCCAGAGCTTCCGCCTCTGCCCGAGTCGCAGCCTGCACATCGAACTCCTCGTCGTCCTCCCCCGGCGTGACAAGGCGAAGCTGCGCCCCGGAAACTGAAACCTCTGGCTTTCGTTGGGGCCTGGCTGCCAGCCGTTCATTGGCTGGCTGAACATGCTCTGTCGGTTGGAAGAGGCGATCGAAGACATTGTTGACGACGTCGAGCACGGCCCCGTCGCTGCGAAAGTTCGTCACCAGGGAATAGACGCCTCCACCACTCGCTCGAATTTTCTCCACCACTCGTTCGAAGGCTTCGATGTCGGCTCGGCGGAAGGCATAGATCGATTGCTTGGGATCCCCCACGATAAACAATTTTCCCGGCTCCAAGTCCACGTCATGCCACGCGGTCTGATGGCTACCCGCTCGTTCACCGAGGTAGAGGATGATCTCGTATTGGACTGGATCCGTATCCTGGAACTCATCGACCAAGATCGCCCGATAGGTCTGTTTGATCCGAGCCCGGACGGCAGGATGGTCGCGCAAGAGCGTTTTAGCCCTTGCCAGCAACCCATCGAATGCAATCCATCCGGAGATGAGAAATCCACGACGTAGCTGATCGAGAAAGGGTCGTACGAGTGCCACCACTTCCTGAAAGTATGACTGGTCGACTGTGAGGAGTTGTTGGGCGAGTCCGATGATGGAGGCTGCCGCTTGGAACGCAGCCTCATCCCATCCAACAGGCGCCTTTCCCAGATCTTTTTCTAAGACAGTCCGTTCATCTTCAGATATGTGAGCGAGCCCCGATGGTCCTTCCTCCAACAAAAGTGCCAGCGACTGCACTGCAGCGGCGAGCATCTGTTCCGCCTTCCGCCGCTTCGGTCGATCCTGTGCAGCAAGGAGTGTGGTGGCACGGCCATGCGTGGCCGCGATCCAGTCACGCAAGGCCCCCTCTAGGGAAAGGGATTGGCACTGCCGTTCCAGCTCATCGAGGTCTACAAAATCCCCGGCGAGGGCAGCGGTAAACTTCTGGAGATCCTCAAGAGTGGTCCCAGCCAGGACTCGTCGCCATCGATCATGTTGCGGTCCGGCTGATCCAAGCTCATCGTCCAGCCAACGGTCCCACTGAGAGTGAAATAGCTCCTTGAATCGTGACCCGTCATCCTCTTGAAATGATGGATCAAGCTCAGACTCTAGTGGATGGAGACGCAAGAGGTGTGCGGCAAAACTATGCAAGGTACCGATCTGGGATTTTTCCATCTGCTCAAGGGCCGTCCTGGCCCGTTCATTCACTTGTTCAGCTGAAAGATGGTAACGGGTCCTGAAAGTGGCGATCAGGTCATCGGCCTGTTCGGTCAGGCGAAGGAGCTGCGCGCGGAGCCGCTGCTTCATTTCTGTTGCGGCTTTATTTGTGAAGGTGAGGGCCACAATCTCCGTAATGGCCAAGGGGTTTCCCTCTCTCAGTAGGAGGTTGAGGATACGATTGACCAGGATCGTAGTCTTGCCGGTCCCGGCTCCCGCCACCACCACGACATTACGGTCCCAGGTGGTCTCCGCCAAGAAGCGATCCTGGGAGTCTGTGAGTGTGAGTACCTCACTCATCGTGTACTTTCTGCTTTCTCAACTTGCGTAAGACTCTGGCCTGGGGCGATCGATAGGAGCGCCACCAGGCCATCGCATCGTGGCGGCGGCAGGCGCCGGAAAACTCACAGTAGTCACAATAGCCATCGGGAAGAATGAAAAACTCTCTGCTCGCGATGCCTTGGATCAACGTGGAAAGCGTCTGTCGGATCATGTCACCGGTGTGGCCGGTCCAGAGACCCGCATCAAATGTCGAGCGAGAGATCGGCTGCTTCCACTGTGGAGCCAAGAAGAGCAATTGGATCTCAGTCGGTGCGGGCAGCGACGGCAGCGTCATGCGGGCATAAAGTGGTGGTTGCAGTCGAAATCCGCGCACGGCCGACAGGGCAAGGTTGCGATCCACGGCGGCAATCTCATTCCCCTGCTTAAATTTATAGTCCACGATACGGAGCGCTGGAGGCTCAGCGCGATAATCGACGCGATCCAAGGTGCCATGAATCTTCAGAGAAACCGATGATGCATCTAACTCCAGCGGGACGATTCCTCGGGCTGCGATTTCAAATGCAACCGGGCGGAATCCGGCTGCCAGATACTCCGCCTGGTCTGAAGCGACGGCGGTCGCAACCAACTCTGTCACCTGTTCGCGAGCCAAGATCCAGAGCAGGACGTGCCCCGTCCCCCGGCTAGCCGCATGCGCAGCAAACGTATCGGTCACTGCCTCATGCACCGTGGATTGCATCGTGGCCTCGGTCAGCGAGTTACCCGGCCACTGAAGCAGCACCAACCGCTCGTAGCTCAGCCGAAGCGATTCATGCACAAGGGTCCCAAGCGTTAAGGGAGGCAGGTGATCGTGCTGGAGTCGTCGCACAGGCTCCAGCCGAAGAACCTTTTCTGCAAAATACTGAAAGGGACAGGTCGCATACCGTTCTAATGCTGTGGGCGAGAAGCTCCGTTCCTCGGCCACCGATGACACAGATGTTTGTGCTCCAACCATGCCGTCGAAGGGACCCAGTTCAGGCGACTCCCGCTCGATGATTTTCAGGGTAGCACAGCCCTGTTCAAAGAGGAGCCGGTCCCGCCCGGTGGCATCGAATACTGACGGGGCATCGTGGCCTTGCAACAGGCAACCCAATACCAACTCCTCTGCCGGTAACAGATCTTGAATCGAAGGCTGTTCGTTGATCCGTTGGGTCAGCCGTCGAGGGACTGTCTCTTCCGGCTTCCCAACGAATTGTGGATCGCGCATCGCCATGGCGATGAAGCTTGACGGCGCCATGACACGTCCTGCTTCATCGGCACGTTGGTACGATAGGTACAGTCGATTGGTTGCCGAGCGGCTGAGGAGTTCAAACAAGAGGAGTTCCTCTTCATGTCCCGCTAATTTCTCATCGATCTTGTAACCCAAAGTCGATTCCAGTACGACTCGTTGACGGTCCCGTAGAAAGGGATCTTCCCGCACGTATCGCGGAAAGACCTTTTCGTTCATCCCAATCACAAAGAGCGCTCGAACGGTCCTGCCTCGAGCCATCATGGCATCCAGCACCTGGACCCCCTGATGCCGGCTCTCTTCGATGGGAATGCTGGTTTCCTCCAAAACACGCCTGAACAGCTCGGCCCACTCCTCCCAAAGAATATCCCCGCCGAGCGGGTCCAGCTGTTGTAACCGGGCCAGAGCAGACCGAATCAGCGAACCGACTTTGGCGAGATCGGCCGATTCGGGCGACTCAGTCGATGATATGCCGGACAGACCAGGCGCATGAACATGGGATTGCGCCAGGTCAAGAAATGCATCGGTCAAAGTCCCGATTGATCCTTGCGCAGGGAGGACCCGGCAATCATGAATCAATCGCGACACCACCTCCCACAAGTATGTCAGCTGCGAGGTGTCACGCGACCCGGCCGGGCTCTCATCATCTTCGCCAAGTTTCGCTTCTACATCGCGTAAAATCGACGAACTGGCCGGCTCTGCCAAACGTTTCCATTCCGCCTCCCCTTTCGTAATACCCAAGGTGTAGACCAAGGAACGCCAGATATCAGGCCGGAGATCAGCCCCGGCTGAGCCGACACCTTGGACACGGTAGAAGGGCGACGTGATCACATCCAGCATGGCAGCACGATCGAAATCGTTCAGTGGGAGGGATGCGAGGCGCAAGAGGGTTTTGACTAGAGGCTCACGCGACACTGGCCGACCAGCCGTTGACGTGAACGGCACTAGATGATGGTCGAACACCGATTGTAGCCGAGCCTGGTAGGGCTCCAGTGTACGGGCCACCACTCCGATCTCATCAAAGCGATAGCCGTTCACCTCAACCAGGGTTAGAATTTCACGGCAGACCATCGCCAATTCCTCTTCAACCCCGATCACGTTCTTGACTGAAAGCTCGACCAACTCCGCTGTTGTGGCCCCCTCCCTACTCAGATCCTCGTGGGTGCTTGCCAATGGAAGGAGATGACGTTCAAAGAATTGGCGAGCAAAAAAGAAGGCTGGGCGGTCTTGCAGCGGAAAGTATAATGTAGCCGGCACGACGTGGGTCACCGATTCGAAGAATGAAAGCTGGACCTGCGAGAGATCGTAGAACCCATAGTAAAACACATGATGCAGCTCCTTGAGGAACGGGGAACCTGAGAGATTTCGACAGAGTGAGGCAGCCAGATCATCTGGAGAGCCCACTCCAAGCGAGCGACTGGCCTCTAACGCCGCCGCCTGCAAGGTGAAGAGGGAGCGGAGCCAGGCTCGATCTTCCTCCTCGAAGACTCCTTCCGTGAGGGCCTTCAATGCCGTCGTTGGTGCCACGACCGCATCTTTCAAATCGCGCACAGACGCCCACACGCCCTTCCAGGTTCCTGGCGAAGCAGGGAGGCGCGTAAGAGGTTCAAGCCCTGAAAGCTTACGCCGGATGATCTGCCGCACCAATTGCTCGAAGAAGAAATCGTCGACCAGTTGTAGGGTTGATTCGGGATCATCCTCAGCAATCGATGCAAGATCATCCTGAAGACGGAGGGCCAGTTGGTGGAACGTCAGGAAGTAGATGTTGAGGAAGGCCCGAGGCTCGTGCCGAGTGAGTAGTTGTTTGAGATGTTCGACCAGGGAAGCCGAGGGGACAATGATGGCAAGCGGAGCAAAAGGGTCGCTGATCTTACAGGACCGAATGTCCTCGATCAGTGCACAACTTAATACTGGATGAAAAGGCCCGGTGACGAGGCGAAGCATCGAATACCGCAGAGCCTAGCCTGTTTCAGGCCCCATCAGCTCGCCGTTACAATCCATACAGCCCCAGTCACCATCGATGAAACCCATTGGGTCGCCGCACATAGGGCACTCCGGCGGTGGGCCTTTGTCAATGACAGGGAGTTCGGGTAGTTCAAAGTCGTCGTCGGTCATGGAGCGATCTTTCCCTTATTCGCGCGGTTTCATTTTCAGCAACAAGGCCTTTTCAGCGCTCTCCCGGCTCGGCACGCCGACAAAGGTCAGTCGCCCATCGATGATCGTAGCAGGCACCGCCCTGACTGAATGGCGATCGGCAAGGCTCCGTCCATCCTCCGTGGTAATATCCACTTCGCGATAGCTAAAGCTATATTTCACCCTCAACTGTTTCCACAGACTCTTCGCCGACGGGCAGGCTCCACAGCTCGGCGAGACGAGCAGCAAAATGTTTGGCACTGACTCCCTCCAATAGCTGCGTGATCTTAACACCCGGTCGAATGGGGCGGCAAGCGAAGGGTCATGGCGCTGGTTGGGTAGCTCTGGTCTTGCAAACTGACACTCACCATGCTAGCGTGCCAAGGCTGTCACGCTTAGTGGACGTCTCCTTTCCGCACAATCACGTGCGTGAAGGAATAGTATCAAATTCATATCGGCGTCACGGACGTCGCTCGACTTGAGAATAAGGGGGCCAACCCCCTCGCCTGCCCAGGCAGGCGCTCTGCAAGTCTTGAGGGGAGGTGAAGGCATGGGAGTGGTTTCGATCAAGGAATTGTTAGAGGCGGGTGTCCATTTCGGACACCAGACAAATCGCTGGAACCCGAAGATGAAGAAGTTCCTCTTCGGAGAACGCAACGGCATCTACATCATCGATCTTCAGCAAACATTGGCTCGCATGGAGCAGGCCTATGCCTTCGTCCGCGACACCGTCGCCGCTGGCCAATCGGTTCTGTTTGTTGGAACCAAACGACAGGCCGCTGAAATCCTTCAAGAAGAAGCGGTGCGCGCCAATATGTTCTTCGTCAACCAGCGATGGCTCGGCGGGATGCTCACGAACTTCCAGACCATCCGGAAGAGCATCGACAAGATGAAAAAGATGGAGACCAAGCTGGCGGACCCCAGCCAATACGGCCTGAAGAAAAAAGAAATTATGAAGATGCAGAAAGAGATCGTCAA
>JBDTSF010000214.1:0-4795 GCA_039931295.1 Nitrospirota bacterium
CCGCGCGCTACCTTTTCCGTTTCACTCACCGTGCAGGAAGCCACTGCTGCCCGTCCTCCGCAGTAGTCTGCTACGGAGGATGGATCAAGCCGTGGCGCTCCACTCCCTACGTCCACAGCTCCACTTTTCTCAGAATGTCACGCGCATGAATACTATAAGCGAGAGGATGTCTTTTTGAGCATTCTCAAGGAGAGTGCTTCTGAACTTTCTAGGAAGCCAGCCATCGACTCGTTGGGTTGCCGACTTGGTTCTTCAGCGGTCTGCTCAATGGGCCATTGATCTCCCACTGGAATCTCCTTACTCTATAGCCGTATGAAGTTGATGAGGAAGTCGCGGCTACGGTATTGCGTCGACAGTTCAGGCTCTGTGAGCCTGCACCTCGCACTGGCGATTGTGTGCTTCACGCTGGGGGCCTGCGCTGGAGTCGTTCCGAAAGGTGATCTCTCGACAGTCGCGTCGGTGGATCTCTCGCGCTATGCCGGTACCTGGTATGAAATCGCGCGGCTTCCGATGTGGTTTCAGCGGCACTGCGTGGATTCCAAGGCAGTATATTTCAGTCGCCCCGACGGGTTGGTCGGTGTGCACAATGAATGTGTGACCGAATCCGGTGAAGTTGAGCAGGCAGAGGGAGTGGCGACGGTGGTCGCCCCCAAGACGAATGCGCGACTCACGGTAGCGTTCGACAACTGGTTCGCCCGGTTGTTTGGCTCATCCCGTGAGGGAAATTATTGGATCCTCGATCTTGACCCGGAATATCGGACCGCAATGGTGGGGACTCCGGATCGTCGGTATCTTTGGATCCTGTCCCGGACCCCTCAGCTGGAGGACTCCACCTATCGGCGTCTGGTCGAACGGGCCAGGCAGCTGGGGTACCCTGTGTCGGATCTCATCAAAGCTCGACGCGCTGCCTCATCGTGACTGATTGCCGCGTCTCGGCGCAGGCATCAATGGCCCATTCATCATGGAGAACACCGCATGGCTTTGACCACCTACAATCATGTGCCGGTTCCTTCATTCATGTATGGCACGGCATGGAAAAAAGAGGCGACGAGTCAACTGGTGCAATTAGCGGTGGCGGCTGGCTTCACCGCCATCGATACGGCCAATCAACTGATCCATTACCAGGAAGCGTTGGTAGGGGAAGCCTTGCTGACTCTCGCGCAGCAAGGGGTCACGCGTGATCGTCTCTTTCTTCAAACCAAGTTTACGCCGACGAATGGCCAAGACCATCGCACCCCTTACGATGCCTCGGCCAATCTCGCGACCCAAGTGACTCAGTCCTTCGACAGTTCGCTGGTCCACCTGCACACCGACTACCTCGACTCCTATATCTTGCACGGGCCCTATCAGCGGCAAGGATTGGGCACTTCGGACTGGGAGGTATGGGCCGCCATCGAAGGGCTCTATCGATCCGGGAAAACAAAAATGATTGGTATCAGCAACGTCACGGCTGAACAACTCACACAGCTCTGTGCCCGAGCGGCGGTGAAACCGATGATGGTGCAAAACCGTTGTTATGCCGCCCTTGGATGGGATAAAGAGGTGCGGGAGATCTGCCGGGCTCATGCGATCATCTATCAAGGCTTTTCACTGTTGACTGCGAATCAAGGAATCTTTGCCGAGCCAGCCATTCGGGCTATCGTCCAACGGTTAGGGGTCGGCCTCGCGCAAGTCGTTTTTCGATTTGCCATGCAGGTGGGGATGCTCCCGTTGACTGGCACGACGAATCCACAGCGTATGAAAGAGGATCTCCACGCTGAACAGCTCACCCTCACCGCTGAAGATATGCGGGTGATCGAAACAATCGGGATGTGAACAAGCTGTTCATCTGTATTCCAGCCACGAGACGACGTGCCTCCCCATAGGATTGCGCATGGTGCGATCAAGGCGATTGCCCGATCCATGCCGGACTTTCCCCCGACTGCTGAATCAGCGGATCCGTGCGGACTGTAGTCTTCCCGGACGGTACCCAAGCCCGCTCACTGAGATAAGACCGCAGCGTTTCCAATGTTCCTGTCGGCGGACATCTTTCTCAAGACGCTGCTGTTCGACGGTGAGGAGTGGTGGACTGGCTGGTCCATCGACCGGCGATCCAGAACCGGTCGTGCCAGATCTCTCTCACAGGACTCCTGCCAGCCGATTGAGGCTCAGAATAGCCTGGCCAAAGAACAGGTGGAACGACTGGAGGTCACGCGGTGATATCTGGACGGAATGGGGGCCACGGTCGCCATAGAGGAGCCCGATCGGTCGGTTGCCGATGCGGATGGGGGCCAGGACGGCAGACGAAGTTTGCCAAGTCGAGATGAACATCGGGTGGAGAGAATGAGGTTCTTCGATGGAGACATTTGAGACCAACAGTGGATCATGCCGTTTGAGTATCTGTAAGAATAGCGGGTGGTCTGTACTGAGCGATCCGGTGAAGCTGGACAGGTACTGAGTTGGTGCGTCTGCACCGACACCGACGAAGACTCGGCCGAGCAATTGGTCTGTATCGCCGGGATTCAATAGCGCCAGCGCCACCCGCGTGAAACCGCCGTAGTCATGCAGTGCGTTGACCAGGATCGAGAGCAGACTGTTGAGGTCTTTCGCCGTCAGCAACGAGGTCTGAAACTTTTCAAGGGTTTCGAATGGATGAGCCTGGATCGGCGGAATAGTCTGGTTGGCTGGTTGATCACGAGGCGGCTGGACCTGGATCTTGGGTGTCGAAATGGCGGGAGTCAATACAGGAACAGAGGCCGATGCCTGGGCCAGGACAACCTCCATAATCCCGACGGAACGGGAGAGTTGACGGCCCTTATCGAAGGCGCGAGTTAATGCCTCCTGAAAGTTGCGCTCAGGCAGAGAGGTGCCTTGCTGGAGGGTGCGACGAATCCGGTCGGCAACGGCGGGCTTCGATGAATCAGCCATGGCGGACACGAGATCGTTCGCGCCCGCGACAAGCCCCACAAATATCTGCTGGGGAGTCTTCCATCGGGTTTCCACGACCGGCGTGGGCGCACCGATGAGGTCTACCAAGCCTGTCGGCAGGATCCATGTCCGCGCCAAGGCCGTCGCAAAGCGGGCTTTCGGAACACCAAGAATGGCGGCTTCGGCGGCCGGGGTCCGTGCCTCAGCGAGTTGTTCAAATAGATCGGGCGTTTGATAGGCGATGACCAAGTCGGCGAACGAGTACAACAGAGCGGCGCTGAACAGCTGTCCCGGGTGAGGATAATTCATGGCTGTGCCGAGTTCGGCAGCGTGCGTCGACGCGAAGAGGGCCTTTGCGATCAATCGACTCAAGACCGGGCGACGATCCGGATCTTGCTTCAAATGCTCCATCAATTGGGCCGTGGCGACGAGCGTGCGGACGGTGTCCAGCCCGAGCCAGGTCACCGCGTGGGTCACGGAGGTGATGGTCTGCTGTGGGCTATAGGCAATCCCATTGGCGATCTGGAGTACTTTGCAGGTCAACCCGGGATCGCGACTGACGACCTTCGCGAGCGAGTCGGGGCTCGATGTGTCGCCGGTCATATTGAGAATTTTCTGACAGGTGGCCTGCAAGGCCGGGAGCGCATGAGCCTGCGGGTCGAAGAGCGGGCGCAGCAAAGGGGGCACCAGTGCGCAAATGTCGCTATTGGCCTCAGAGTTCACGACCGGGGTCATGGCTTGCGTCATCATTCCTCCTGGGCAGTGCGTGATCAGGACGTGTGCTTATTCGTGTCACGTAGGGCGACTCTCGTGTCCGGGAACCTGTCCTTGTCCCTCTATCGGCCGAATGGGGGATGAAATTTAGTCGAAGCGGAGAATCATGGACTTCTGACCGCCTTGAAGTTGCTGGTGCTGTGAGGAGGAATGGCAAAGGGGATCAGGATGGGGGCTGATATCGGAAGAGACGTTGGCCCAGCGCGATGTGCGAGGTCTCCCGGCGTTCAGCTGCTGTGGTGACTGTTGAGACTTAGGAAGGGAGTTCGATGAGTCGGAGGGTGTAAAGGTACTGGTACAGCCCCTTTTGGTCCATCAATTCGGCATGGGTGCCGGTTTCCACGAGGCGGCCTTTGTTGAGGACGAGGATCCGGTCAGCTCGTTGAATCGTCGTCAAGCGGTGAGCAATCACAAAGGTCGTTCGTCCTTTCATGAGTTCCTCTAGTGCCTCCTGGACGAGTCGTTCGGACTCACCGTCCAGGGCAGAAGTGGCTTCATCTAACAATAAGATGCGTGGATTTTTGACGATGGCCCTGGCGATAGCGATGCGCTGCCGCTGTCCGCCCGACACATTGATTCCCTTTTCCCCCACGATGGTTTGATACTGGTCCGGGAAACTCATGATGAAGTCGTGGGCATGAGCGGCACGGCTCGCTGCGACCACCTCTTCCTGAGTCGCCTTCTCGTTTCCGTAGCGGATATTGTCGAGAATCGTCCCACCGAACAAGATCGTCTCTTGCGGAACCAGCGCGATCTGCCGATACCAACTATCCATCGTGACGTGGCGGAGATCGTGCCCGTCGATGGTGATGACCCCTTCCGTTGGATCATAGAAGCGATGGAGTAAGTTCATGACGGTCGTTTTCCCGGATCCGGTGGGGCCGACAATGGCGATGAGTTCGCCGGGCTTGGCTTCGAACGACACATCCATCAGGACCGGTTGGCGCGGATCGTACGCAAAGCCGATATGATCAGCCCGGATATGTCCTGAGACAGCGGACAGCGTTGTGGCGGTGGGGGAATCGCTCACCTCAGCCTGTGTGTCAAGAATTTCGAACACCCGTTGGGTGGCGCCTTGCGCCTCTCTGATCTGCGCGAACACGCGGGCAGCGGA
>JBDTSF010000215.1:0-11824 GCA_039931295.1 Nitrospirota bacterium
TCGAACCTCAACTATGTCGAGCAGGTTGTTGCCCGAACCATGAAGCGAATGGATCAGGACCAATCTCTTTCCTCTGAAATATTTACTCGTGAGCTGGGCAGGACGCTTGCCGAAGAATATGACGGAACAGGTATTCTCAAAAGCGCCTACCTCAAAAACGTTCCCGTATTCATCCCTGCGTTTACCGATTCCGAGATGGGGCTGGATATTGGAACCTGGGCCATGAATCGAAATCTCGATCAGGCTCGTGCGCAAAAACAGGAGCACGGTGATCTTGAGGTGCTCCACACCATTCTTCGCTCCTATCCTACGTTCAATCCCTACCTCGACCTCAACAGCTATGCGAGCCATGTCATTTCGGCTAAGCGGCGGGGGATCTTTACGATCGGTGGAGGAGTCCCTCGCAATTGGGCACAACAAGTCGGTCCCTACATTGAAGTCTGTAATACCAGGCTCGGGCTCAACGTGGAGCCACCACGATTTCAGTATGGGGTGCGCATTTGTCCGGAACCGGATCATTTTGGCGGATTGAGTGGGTGCACCTATCAAGAAGGACTTTCCTGGGGAAAGTTTGTTCTACCGGAAGCCGGAGGGCGGTTTGCTGAAGTGTTGACCGATGCCACAATTGTCTGGCCTCTCCTTATGGTCGGGTTGTTGGAGCGCATCAAAGCAAAAGGCGCGCCCCGCACATGACGACTCCGTCTCTCACTCGCACAATTGCCGCGGCGGGCTTGCTGTTGCTCATGCAGCTGACTCAGGCGAACGCTGGGACGGTCACAGACGACGGACGAATCAGAGGAAGCGCGGACGCGCCGATCACCTTGATCGAGTATTCTGACTTCACCTGTGGGTACTGTGCCAAGTTCTTTCAGGAAACCTTGCCTCGGTTGCAGGCCAAATATATCGATACGGGCAAAGTGCGGTTTCTCTATCGAGACTACCCTCGAGCAGATCAAGGGGTCGGCGTCGAGGCGGCAGTGGCGGCTCGCTGTGCCGGAGCTCAAGGTCGATATTGGCCGATGCACGATCGACTCTTCAGCGAACGAGGCCGTCTAGACTCGGGATCTTTCAAAGGCTACGCCAAGGTGATCGGCTTGGACCAGACGGCGTTTGCCAAGTGTTTCGACGAACGGCAACATCTCGAGTCCATTTTCAAAGATCGCCAAGAGGCAACCCGTTGGGGCTTTCATGGGACTCCTGGTTTTATTCTAATGCGAACGGCTGGTGGGCCCACTGAGAAAGAGCCGGCTGTCGCGATTCCCGGCGCGGTTCCATTCAACGAGTTTGCCGAGGAGATTGATCGCATGTTGGCTACGGCCCCGCGCTCGCAGGGAGAACCGATCGAACCTCACGAATCGACGGCAGTGGCACAAAACAGTCCCTTCATCATTCATTAAGGATTATCTATGTCTGCAATACAATCGTTTTGGTCTGTTCCTCAACGCGATGGGGAACCACCCTTTTGGATGTGTATGTCATGCTTGTCGGAAGTGTTCTACCGCAAGGTGCCGATGCCCGATTGCCCGACGTGCCATGGGGTCTCAACGTATGAAGCCTTCACACTTGAGGCGATTCGTGACTGGGGCACAGAGGATTTGGTCGCCAAAGCCGATCTCGCCCAGCAGGCTGCCAACCTAGAGCCAGCTTCTGTAACGTCAGCTCATTCCGCCGACTGAGTCTTTACCATTCACGGGGCGTCTCTCGTGCAGGAACCACGTCCATTCTTGATTGGAGGTCTGTGGCGGCGGGGGGAGACCCTCATCCCCGTCTACGACCCATTTACAGGGCGGCTTCTTGCCGAGGTATCGAGCGCCAGCTCCGCAGATGCCGAGCTGGCAATTCAATCGACAGTCGACGCGGCCGCTGCAATGGGGTCGTTGCCATCCCACGCGCGCTACCAGGCATTGCAACGGATCGCGAGTGGGCTCTATGACAGGCGTGATGAATTTGCCCGCTTAATGACGGCTGAATCCGGCAAGCCGATCACCGACGCGAAGCGAGAAGTCAATCGGGCCGTGCAAACATTTACCATTGCGGCTGAAGAAGCAAAGCGCATTCCGGGTGAGGTGATCCCTCTCGACTGGACGCCGGGGACCGACTCCCATCTCGGCATTCTCCGTCGAGTGCCGATCGGTCCAGTGCTTGGAATCACTCCCTTCAATTTTCCCCTGAATCTTGTGGCCCACAAGGTCGCGCCGGCTTTGGCCGCCGGCAACCCCATTCTCATCAAGCCGGCGCCACAGACACCTCTGACCGCGCTGCTGCTAGGCGAAGTGGTCCTGGAAGTCGGGCTTCCACCTGGCGCACTGAACATCCTGCCTTGCGACAATTCGGTGGCGGAACAGCTTGTGGTCGATCCCCGGTTTACACTCCTGAGCTTTACCGGGAGCGCCGCCGTAGGATGGATGTTAAAGGCCAAGTGTGGGAAGAAGAAGGTGGTACTGGAACTCGGCGGAAACGCCGGCGTCATCGTGGAGCCCGATGCCGATCTGGACTTTGCCGCACAACGCTGTGCGCTCGGCGGGTTTGGGTATGCCGGTCAGACCTGTATCTCCGTGCAACGAATCTTTGTCCATCACTCCATTGCAGACCTTTTCACCACGAAGCTCCTGTTGCAAGTCGCACGTCTGAAGGCCGGAGATCCGAGTGACGACTCCACCGTCGTTGGGCCCTTGATCAACACAGACGCCGTCCATCGTGTGGATGCATGGGTTGGGGAAGCGGTGTCGCAAGGAGCGCGTGTGCTTCTCGGAGGCAAACGCATGGGTTCGGTGATGGAGGCGACGGTGCTCTCGCATGTCACGGCCACGATGAAAGTCTCTTGTCAGGAAGTGTTTGGGCCTGTCGTCACCGTGACTCCGTACCGACACTTCGGTGAAGCGATCACGGCGCTCAACCAATCCAACTATGGACTCCAAGCCGGAGTGTTCACCCAGGATGTGAATAAAATTTTTCATGCCTTTCGTCATCTTGAAGTTGGAGCCGTGCTGGCCAACGAAATCCCGACATTTCGGGCCGACCATATGCCATATGGTGGCGTGAAAGATTCCGGGGTTGGACGTGAAGGAGTTCAGGCCGCGATCGAGGATATGACCGAGCCTCGCATGTTGGTATTGAATCTTAAACCGCCTGCAGGGGCTTAGCCTACATGGTTCATCAACACATCTGTTCCAATCGCTAATTTACCTAGCCGTAACATTCCCGAAAAATCGACTGACTGTTCAGCTCTCTGCTTGAGAAAAACGTCTAAGGATATTGCGAAGCGGCGCCAATCTTGGTACAACAGCGGTTCTGTACCTCTATGAGGCAGTACCGTGGGAAAGCCTTTCAGCTAACGAGTCGCCCATTACTCGGTTGATTGAACGAAACTAAGGAGAAGAAAAGATGGTACCTACGCAGATGTTTCTGACGAGAGGCGTCGGAGTCCACAAAGAAAAGCTGGCTTCATTCGAGCAAGCCTTGCGCAGCGCCGGCGTCGCCTATTGCAACCTTGTCACGGTGTCATCGATTCTTCCACCGAATTGCAAAATTGTTCCACGCACTCGCGGAGAAAAGTTGTTGCATCCCGGTGAAATCACGTTTTGTGTCATGGCGCGATCGGAAACAAATGAGCGAAACCGCCTGATCTCTGCATCGATTGGCGTGGCAGTCCCGTCGGATCGTCGAAACTACGGATATCTGTCCGAACACCATGCGCATGGCGAAACCGAAGATGAGACCGGTGAGTATACGGAAGACTTGGCCGCACAGATGTTGGCGACGACGCTCGGTGTCGAATTCGACCCGGACATCGCGTGGAAAGAACGAGAGCAAGTCTTCAAAATGGCTGGCCAGATCGTTCGGACCCAAAACATCACTCAGTCCGCTATTGGAAAACCCAATCGCTGGACGACGGTGATCGCATTAGCTGTGTTTATCCCAGAGGAAAATATTCAGAAGCGTCGTCGATAGCCCTGCTGCACGAGTATACGCCCATGACACTTCCCGCTGGTTGGGAGGGCATCGACCAGAACTTTCTGGGCCTCGGTGAACCCTGGTGCCACCCCGATCAGGCGGGTGTCTACATCCTGCCCGCACCCTACGAACACACGTCGAGTTATGTGCCGGGGTCGGATCGTGGCCCATCGGCCATCATTGAGGCATCTCAACAAGTCGAGTTATACGACGAAACACTCCGGTGCGAGCCCTATCGCGAGTGGGGAGGAGTCTCTACAGCTCGCTCCCTCGATCTTGACGGCAAAGTCGATCGACAGGCTGTCGATGCGATCGACGCATTTGTCGCTCCCCATGTCGGCACGGGGCGGTTCATCGTCACCTTGACCGGTGAGCATACGGGAGCACTCGGAGCCATCAGAGCTCATGCCCGGCGCTATCCCGATCTGTGCGTGGTGCAAATCGACGCGCATGGCGACTTGAGGAGGGCTTATCAAGAAAACCCCTACAGCCACGCCAGTGTCATGGCCCGAGTGGTCGACGACGGGTTGCCGCTCGTTCAAGTCGGCATTCGTTCCATTTCTCCCGAGGAAATCGATTGCATTCAGAGCACCGATCGAATTACGACATTCTTTGCCGCCGAGATTCTTGACCCGTCCGGCACTTACGAAGGCAAGGCCTCACGCTGGGTTCCCGACATCGTGAAGGCTTGTCGCGGCCCGGTCTACCTCACATTTGATTGTGATGGGCTTGACGCGTCGTTAGTCCCTGCGCTCGGCACGCCCGAGCCCGGGGGGTTGGGGTGGTATGATACGCTGCACCTTATTACAGCCCTGGCCGATGGTCCTGGTATCCTCGGGATGGATATCAGCGAGATCGCTCCAATCGAAGGGTTCGTCGCGCCACAATTTTGTATCGCCCGTTTGATCTACCGTATGTTGGGACGGATTAAAGCGGGCCGCCGCGTCCACTAACAGGAGCTGAAAAATCTCTCAGCGGCGTTCTCGCATCGTTCAGAGGCTCAACGTTGAAGAGAGTTTTTTGGAGGCCGGAAGCGCTAGAGGGGATTTTCCATTCGCCAAGATCCATTCTACGGGCGAACGGCTTCACACAGTGCGGTCCGTACCTCCGCGCCTCTTTGCTCGCTGCGGCCTTGCCGGACGGTTTTTGAGCATCCTGAGATTGTACTGATGTCGATACCCAAGTACGATTCCAACGGTGTTTTGCGTATAAACTGAGCTTTTCTACAACCAGCTAAAATAGCTAGCTACCCTGTGACCGACCAGCTTCGCATCAACAAATTTTTTACCCAGCACGGCATCTGTTCCCGGCGCGAAGCCGACCGCCTGATCGAATCTGGTCGCGTGACCATCAATCAGCGAATCGCCTGCTTGGGAGATAAGGTCGGTCCTCACGACATCATAGCGCGAGATGGTCAAGTGATCCCCTGGGGAACAGCCCCGCTCTATATCAAGTACTACAAGCCGGTGGGTGTCACGACGACCAGTGAGTCGCACGTGCCTCGCAATATCATTGCGGAGATCGGCCATCCAGAACGGATCTTTCCGATCGGTCGACTCGACAAGGACTCATCCGGCCTCATCCTGCTCACAAACGACGGGGACATCGTAAACGAGATTTTACGAACTGAGCGCGGACATGAACGGGAATATGAGGTGTCGGTCGATCATCCATTCGATCAGATGTTCATCGATCGCATGGCCCAGGGACTTGTCATTCTCGACAGACCGACCAAACCCTGTCGGATTGATCGACTCGGCCTCGCACGGTTCCGCATTATTCTCACCGAGGGGCGCAATCGACAGATCAGGCGCATGTGTCAAATGTTGGGGTATCGGGTACTCACGCTGCATCGCATTCGTATCATGCACGTGACGTTGGACGAATTGATCCCAGGACAATGGAAACCCCTCACCGGAGAGGAACGTACGCGGCTCTTTCAAGCGATCGGGCGAGGCAGCAGTCAAATAGAGCGTCTTGCATGGTGAGCCAACAGACACATCCATTGACAACCACGCCGGCTGAACTCACACGAACCTACCCCTCGTCCCTGGAGAGAGATTCCTAGTATGGGTACCACATGGTGGAGTCCTCAACTGAATGCCCTGCTTGGCAGCCTCGTGGTCGCGGCAGGAGCATGGCTTGCATGGGACTCGCTTCCAGCTTGGGGAGTCTTTCTCATTACAGGAGTCGTCGCAGGCTTTCTGGTGTGGCAGGGGCGGACGATTGGACTGGTGTGGGCCTGGGCAACCCTATTGCTCGGCTTGGAGAGTCTTGCCTGGCCCATCGTCACAATGGTTCAAGTCCGTTCAGTCACGATGGAGCCGAACGACGAACAGTTGGGGACGATGCTCTCAGCCGTTCTGACGGGGCTCGTTTCAGCTGTTTTTTGGATCACATTTTCCTACGGGTTCTTCAAGCGAGCCCGCCAGCCCATTGCCACTGAATCGGTCGATGCAATCCAGAACCCTTCACCTGCGCCGCAGTCAAGGCGTTCCCGCAGAAACAAGTGATACCTACCACAACTCGATCGGATCGACGTCGACATCGAACTTGATCGCCCGTCTCTGATACGTTCGTTCCATATCCTTGACTGTAACCCGCACCGCTTCGAGCCCTGTGCCCCGTTCGGACGATTTCACGAGAATCTGCCAACGATGCCGCCCTCGGAGTCTCGGCACCGGAGAAGGAATTGGTCCCAGGACAGTGAGACCGTCCGGTCGATCAAGCGATTGAATTGACGCGAGCGGCTTTGTCGTTGCCATCTGCCCGACCACCGCTGGTGACGAGCGTGCAATAAGCCGAGCGACCCAGGCCACTGCCGCATCGTGAACCATTTTCTCATCGGTCCCGGACACGAGGAGGGCAATCAACTGCACCGAGGGCGGATACCCCAATGCGCGCCGATGGGACAGTTCCTCCGTGAGAAAGACGGATTCGTCGTTCTTGACCACAGCCTGAATCGTATGATGGGACGACAGATTGGTCTGTACGATCACCTGGCCGCCAGTCTCTGCCGGATCGGCGAGACTGATCGCGTCGAGTAGCGTATGATACGTACGTTCGGCGGATTGGAAATTTGGCACAGTGAGTCCTGCGTCTGCCTGCACAATCCCAACGAGGCCCATCGCCGGAAAGGACCCTCGTCGTAGCAGCAACTGCGTCCCGACGATGATATCCCACTCCCCTTGCTCGACTTTCCCCCAGAGAGTTTCGGCCTGCTCCGGACGCCGCATGGTATCGCCATCGAGCCGAATGACGGTTGCATGGGGAAACCATCGTTTCGCATCCTCTTCAACCCGCTCTGTGCCCTCCCCAATCAACTGCATGCGAGAGCCAGAACAGGAGACGCAGGTTTCTGGGAGGGGTATCACGTGCCCGCAGTAGGAACACAGCAGGCGACTCGCTTGCCGAGAGTACATCAGCGCGACACGACAGTCGGGGCAACGGGGCACTTGGCCGCAGTCACGACAAACAAGAGCGCCGGCATAGCCCTTCCGATTGAGAAACAGCAGGACGCCAGCCCGGCGACTGATCGCGTGCCCCATGGCGAAAATGAGCGGCTGACTCAGGACCGTACCGTGACTCTCCTCCCGTAACTCAACGACCTGCACATTCGGCCGTGCCCCAGGCAGCATGCGCTTCTGTATCATAATCCCTCGTTGTTCCACTGCCGCTCTGCTCTCAAGAGAGGGGTGGGCAGAGCTTAGGACCAGTACGACCTGTTCATTCTGTGCCCTCAACCACGCCACGTCCCGTGCATGGTAGCGAGGTTCTTGTGGTTCTTTGAGCGATGCATCATCTTCTCCCTCGACCCAAATCGCCCCAAGCGCCGTCAATGGGAGAAAGATAGCTGATCGCGTCCCCACAACTACGCGAACGACCTTTTGATGAATCTGATCCCACATCTTAGATTTTAACTGGTCTGAAAGGCCGCTATGGAAGCAGATCGGGGAAATGCCCGCGTCGTCATCACGGAGCAAGCCAGCAACCCATTCAGCTCTCTCCGCTTCGCCTACGATGAGGAGGATCGTCTGTCCTCGCTCGAGCACAAAACGAATAGCCTGTTGCAACAGTCTCAGTCGATCAGCCCAGGAAGCCTGTACCAGCACCTGCACGGCTCCTTGACCTTTCATCGCATCGAACAGTGGTTCCGCCCAAGACATTGCCGGGTCAGGAATGACCGGTTCGGTACTGCCCAAATTGCCCTGCTTCTCCCGTCTAATTATTAGAGGGAGAGGCGCGGCCGAGGTAGGTGGTATGTCCCGAACGTCCACGACCCACCCGCGAGCTTTCAGATCGCGCAACAGGTCGGCAGAAGCAGGGCGGCGAGATGATTGGCGGAGCTTCAAAGGTTTATTTCGAAGACGAGTGAGCAACGCCCGCTCTTTCACCGAAAAGGGTGCGCGAGACTCAAGTGCGGCCCGTCCTTGTTCTGTCAGCTCGACGTGAACAACCGGTGCCCGCGGTTTGGGTATTGGAGGCAACACCAGCCGGAGACATTGCCCCCATGGCGCGACGTACGCTTCAGCCACCTGCCGTGAGAGTTGGAAGAGGCTTGAGGACATGTCTGTCGCGGCCCCCTCAGAAATCAACGAGTGAATCTCTTTGAGGCGTGCCCGATCAAGACCTTGAGGAATAACGTGAGCAAGGGCGACCACGGCTCCTTCAAGAATCGACCGTCCGAATGGCACAAGCACTCGATGTCCGATACGGAGTGTGTGTCGGAGCGACGAGGGTACGGTGTAGGTGAAGGAACCCGCCAGATGTCGTGGCACAATGACATCGGCGAAGAGGGTCTCTGGCTCTGTAGGGGAAGGGTCTGCCTGCGTCGATATCATGCGGCATTGTAGCAGCACAGGAAAAGGAGGGACAACGAGAGAGAAATGATGGAAAGGCTCTTGAAGAGAATCGAAGAGGGTTGACGATTCAACGTCAACCCTCCGCACAACATTCGATGAATTTACTGTGGGGGGACAGCCGGAGGAGCGGGAGCCTGGTCTGAATTGTCCTGGCCAACTGATGCCGGATTCGTTACCGAAGCAGGGCTTGCAGGGATAGATGAGGGCTGTTCCTTGGACGAACCAGTTGGAGCCGCCTGGTCCACTGCAGAGCTCGGAGCTCCGCCTTCTGCGGAACTGAGGCGAGACACGCTATAGCTGGCATCGCCTGTCTCCGTCGACTTCGCATCCTGCTCAGGCTGTTCACCAACCGACTCTGAAGAATACAGTACGATATCCACACGACGGTTCTTCTGCCGATCTGCTTCATTGGCGTTGCCTGCTATCGGCTTCGTATCACCGTAGCCCACAGACGAAAGCTTCTCCGAAGCGATCCCGCCCTTCTCGAGTAAATAATGAAGGACCCCTCCAGCCCGGGCTTTCGATAGATCCCAGTTCGTTTGATAGCGTGATTTCAGCGAAGGGCCGATTTCCATATTATCCGCATGACCCTCGACTCGAATCAACCGATCGCCGGCATCACTCTTGAGATGCGCAATCAGTTCATCGAGCACCTGATAGCCCTCAGTCGTGATGGTGGATTCGCCCGATTCAAACCGAAGTTGCTTCATCAAATTGCTGAGGCTGATTCGGCTTTCGCCGGCGACATTCTTGACCTGCAACTTGCTCTGAGATGGAATCTCCGGAGGGACGCCATCCTGAGACTGCTGGGGGGATTGAGAGATCGGTATGGCCTCGTGAATGTGACCCTTAGTCCTGAAACGATCACCCTTGAGAATACGGGAGATCGATTTGGTAATCAGTGCCGTGGCCGTTCGGTCTTCAATCGACAGAATCTTTACTTCACCCACGACCCGTTGAGGAAGGCCTCCTCCGGACCGAACAATGTCCATTCGATCCCCAGGCCTGACCCCGTCTTCTCGTCCCCGGTCCAGATAGACGATATTCCTTTGCGCCACCATGTTCATGACGCCCAGGTTGGATTGGAACTCCACAACCCGTCCCTCCACATCACCTTCAGAAGAGTGACCAACCGCTGCCCCCTCGTCAGTCGGAAGAACAAACTTCATGACCGGGTCACCCGGCGAGACAGTGGAATAGGCCCGCACGATTTGGACAGTGGTGAGGTCCTTGTCGACTTCATTGACCTGAACCACCGCGAGCCGATTGACCAAATGCCCCATATATTGACCGGTCACGGGATGGAATACTTTGTGTGGACGTTTATAGATCGTGAAAAGATCCCCGAGCGCGACATTGCCGGGGTTCTTGAGGCGGAGATACAGGACATCCCCGCTTCCCAATATCATATGATCTCCGGTGGTCTGATTGTCGCCGGTAATCACATTCACGGACCCATCTTGCGGCGTGGTGTGCTGGATGGAGCCGGACGAATAGGCCAGAGCCGCTTCTCCGAACCGGATGGCATTGATGTCGTCTGTTGCCCAGGCTAGCGAAAGGAACGGTGTAGCCAAAGTCCAGACCATGAGAGAGACGGCTGAATTCATTGAATGGTGAGCCATGGTAATTGTCCTTCTTGTGAGACAAGCGTTGCTGTGTCAACCATAGCAAATAGCCCTGTATTGTCAAGAATTTGAGCCCTTGTCGTCATTGACCACCCAATTCACCCGATGGTATGGTGGCAACAAGAATACATTCTCCGAGAGGAGCAACCATATGCGTTCCGATGAGCTTCCGACTTCCAAGGCTCAAGGCCAAGAATGTCCCCGCATCGAGACCCAGATTCACCGACGCAAAAAGGCCAAGGCCTTCTCGGCCCTGGAGTCTGAATGGGATTCTGTCGACCAAGCGTTGCCCTCCCATCTCCGCATGCCGTCAGACCGCATGGCACCTACCCCGCCGAACAAACCCAAGAACCCCTCATGAATAAGCCAGTCCCGCAGAATTAGATTCCGTCTTTCGTTGAACCTCCCCCACGCCGCTGGTCGCGTAAAAGCCAAACATCCTGGCTGCTCATTCGCGACAGGACTAGGAGTTGCGACACAAGACCGAAGCCCTTATGATGTGCCGCCATCATTGATATCGATGGGCTACCAAATGCGACCCCGCCAGGAAAAACATGTCTCTTGTACAAAACGACGTGACTACCAAATGCTTTAATCGGGATGCCAATTTGCCTTTTGGCCTCCGTTTGAAGGATTTCGAGATGGCCATGCAGGACGTCTACGACTTTTTCTACGATGTGAATCTTGGCCTTATCGAACGAGGACTTCAGCGACTTGACGACATGTTACGGCCCGCGATTATGTCAGGAGTTTTATCGGACATGCTCACAGCAAGCCTGGCAAAACATTCCAGAAGTCTGACCGTCAACCTTTACCACAACGGTCACCCAGACCTCGTTGTGAACGGGATATACCCGGACAACAAGGTTAAGGCGGGATCGGAAGGTGTAGAAATCAAGGCAACTCGGAAGGCTGGCGGTGCCGTAGACACTCACGGCGCACGCGATCAATGGATGTGCGTGTTTGTCTATGACGTGGATAACTCTACGGAGCCTGCTAAGGATAGAGCGCCGATGACGGTTACAGAGATCTACCTCGGACATGTCACGAAAGACGACTTTAGGAAGAATCAGCGCGGGGAGCTAGGTACCCGTACAGCCACGTTGCATAAGAACGGCATAGAGAAGCTGAGGAAGAGTTGGGTTTACAAGCTCAATAGATGACTACTGCCGTTCTTGAATACGGCTAATCTGGGGATGGCTTTTTTTGCCATTTCAAAATAATGCGCGTCTTTTTCAATCCCGATACTCTCGTAGCCTACCGATTCAGCGGCAGCAAGCGTTGACCCTGCTCCACAGAAGGGATCGAGCACCACTCCCTTCCCAAGCGGAAGCACCCCACGAATTAAGGTGCGCATGAACTGTTGAGGCTTCAAGCTTGGAT
>JBDTSF010000216.1:0-16281 GCA_039931295.1 Nitrospirota bacterium
CCCAAAATGGCCGGCGCTTCTCATCTGGGTTAAACCCTAGAAGAGCGCCGGTTCTCTGGCGCCTCCGAAATAAGAGATATTTGATTTCTGCAATTTGGCATAAATGTGCATTTGAGCACCTTCTCACGCGCTGAATCGATAGCCTGCTAATCTGCATGAAACCAACCGGTAGCCTCTGAAATAGGCGGACCGGGAGAGGGCTCGCGTGGACATGGCGAACTCAGCCTCGTCTGTCGATCATTCCACCAAGTTATATCCGGATATGCAGGGACTGCCACACCTTCGAAAATTGGCACTCCTCACGCCTGCATTGATGACGATGACATTTAACGTTGCCTGGCTATTTGTTCTTGGGCGTCTTCTGAAAGCATGGTTATAGCAGGTGGAACTCGCTTCCCTGCATGCCGAGTTAGAGGAGAAGCCAATAAAGCTGCATGCCGATGGATTACGGGATGGCGTGTGCTGCTGCTAGCCGCCGAGTGTTTTATCTTGGGTTTTGAACCAGGAGAGGGCGTGATCAAAATGTTGCGGATTAAAGTCAGGCCAATATTCGTCTCTGACATAAAAATCTGCATACACCGATTGCACCGGGAGAAAACCGCTCAAGCGGCGGCCTCCTCCCCACCGCACAATCAAATCCATGCGTGAAACTTGACCTGAGCGGAGGCCGCCATTCTTCAGACCGGCGAGGTCCCATTCCCAGCCATAGTTGACGAGAAGATTCACCTTCATCCCCGCGCCTTGACGATGCCGGAATTCCTGTAATTCCCGGGGAAATTGTGTCGAAGTCTCATCACCGACTACCAGAAGCGCCGCACCACGCCGTGCAATCTCTAGCGCATACGTCACGCAGGCGTTCCTAAAAGCCTGTTGCTGAATAGAAGGCCGCTTGTTGTTATCCTGCGTAAAACCATAGATGGAAACTTCTTGGATCCCGTATTCTTTACAGAGGTCGAATAACAACAAGCCCGGGTTGATGCCATACGCATATCCGGCTTCTTTGGACATGCCGTGGGCTCCAGCCCACCGGCGGTTGCCATCGGGAATGAACCCCACGTGACTTGGTAGACCATGTTTCAAAAACACCTCAACCGCGATGGCCGGACGTAAGACTGCCTTCATTAACCGTATAACCTTTACTCGACTAGTGAGGCCTCACAGAAGGCCCCTACCAACGCTACGAAAGCCGCCGACCACATGGCATGGCTACTATGGGATATTCCGTTTCCGCAGATAAAATCGCTTTCTACACACTACGCAACGCCACGGAAACCTGCCTACTAGTCGACGCAGGAGATCCCGCCCGCCATGCCGGAGGGACCGGTGGCATTTCACTGAAGAACAGTATGGGCAATTCATCACGTTCCTATCCTGAGCCACCGCCATCGCTTCCTCTCCCGCTTGTCTCGTCGCTTACAAGGGTCGTCAACCGGCTATCCGAGTCATCGCTGTGTTGAATAGAATTATGGCTTTATATCTTGGCAGTGCAGCGTCCCAGATCTATCCCGAATGACAACGGCGACGGGCATGGTCACTTGGGTGTAGTTTGGCGTGGCTGGCTCAGCCTCAATGGAACAGAGCCCGACACAAGGCGTGTTGATGGGAGTCCCCTTACAGGAGGGAATCGTCCATTCGGCGCAGCCGCTCATACCCACATTAGAAGCACAAGTCCCGCTACCCACCTGTTGCCAAACCCATAAGACGTAATGAAACTTTGAACAAGGAATCGACAGACCGGGCAAATCATGATGTGCATTAGGGTCTTTCACCGGGGCCAATGTGGTCATTTAGGAGATTCTCTCGTTGTTGGCAGGCTCAGCCTAGCCGGCTGATACAAGCTTCACACCGCTTTTGGATTATTCGGGCTTACCAAGATGCCGAAAATCTTTTAGTGCACTCTTGTTGCCGGGATAGCTTAAACCATTACGGGGCAATCTGATGTACCATCGGCATGGAGGGCGATGACCTCTCCTACTTCATTGACCGCAAACGTCACTGGAGTGTCGACGGCAATATCTCTAAACATCCGGCTTTCCGGCCGTAGTTTAAAACGTTCCTCCCCATCCGACATCATGACGGTCATCTGAGATACCCCATAATTGATAGAGACAAGTCTTCCAGATATAAAATGGGGAGAAAGGGTATCCATCCCTTTCTCCCTGGAATCCATGACGCGGTTGCCTTCATCCATGGAGAGCATCATTTCATCCCCCACCATAGGCACGTTCTGCCCATACCGAACATCCACCGATTCAGCCAGCGTGTAGTTCGTACCTGTGGGCGTTCTAACTGTATAGAGACCGGATTTGAGTTGCGTCACCACTCCTTCGACCTTCGTACGGTCATATTTCATGTGCGCGATTTCATCAGGGTCCGGCGAATCCGCGTGGGCGTCCGGATGATTCGTCGGTATGGCAATCAAGATGATAAAAAGAAGAAAAGACCCAGAGAGTGAAGATCCGTTTTGATGCATGACATCCTCTCCGTTGTTCGATTGATTCTAGCCCACGCCGTACCTTTATAGGTGAATGCTAGAGAGCGCTATAAACAATGTGAACGACAGCATACCGAGAAGCCAGAGGGCAGGCTGTTCACAATTGTTCATGTTGGAAAACTTCATGCTGGAAATGCGCAGCAATGCATTTCTTCACAACCAGAAGACCATTGCAGGACATAACACCCGTCCGTCATAACGATTCCATGCCGCTTTCCCTAGCCTAGTTACCGTTTGTACATTTCATTTAAACCTATTTACCTCCACCTCCGGTACCACTGCTGGAACCACTTCCGGTACCCTTCATGCCGGATAATCCAGCATCGCCGGTAGGCTCGGTGGAGGGCCCGGATCTCTTCTCAGTTTTCCCGCTGTTAGATCCTGTGTCTTCCCCCGGTTGAGTATTTTCCATCCCCGGTTTTTTTGCCGGAATTGTCTTGTCGGCTCCCATGCCGGGGTTGTCTTTTCCCTTCTGTGACATAGAGCCTTTGTCTGCCCTTCCCGTTTCGGCTGCATCTCCGCCCCCTCTTCCTCCAGGCGCGGAAGTACTTTGGGCCACGAGCATGGAATCCGTGGTCAACCCGCCGGGTGCTGTGTTAGCTGCAGATGCATAGCCCACAAGACAAGTCATCCCCACTGTGGCCACACCGACTGAGAGCATATGTATGAGTTTCATGGACATCCCCTTTGTTAAAAGTTAGGGCACAGGATTCTGAAGCTTCCCATTCCGCAACGCCATGAGCCAGTTGAGGACTCTATGCCGCGGCTTTTATCACGTCATGAGACGTCTTTCATTCCGGCCTCGAGGCGGGCCGCTCAGCTTGCGAAAGACGAATAACACCAAGATCGCCCCCATCACAGCCATAAGAAAGCCGACCGGATCGGCTTCTCCGTACCAACCAAGCATGCGGCCGAGAAATCCACCGACGAGGGCGCCGCCGATTCCCAACAAGATAGTCACAATCATACCGCCAGGATCGCGGCCCGGCATCAACAGCTTTGCCACCACACCTACGACTAACCCGAAGAGAATCCAGCCTAGAATTGACATGTGACACTCCTATCCGTCTTCGTTTCCCCCCTCCCTCACAGGTTTAAAAGTGCCAGGCGAGTCCGCCCACCACATGGCTGGCGATATAATCCCCGCGTAATCCCGCCGTCGAGCCTTGCGCTTGATTAAAATCAAATTGGGCATAATTGAATTTGTATTCGGCGTAGATCGCCAGATGGCGGTTCATGAAATACTTCGTACCAGCCAGCGCATTCAGTCCGACTCGACCATTGTCACTACTGCGTCCGAACTGATTGGAGGTCTCAGCGAAGAATATTCCCGGGCCCACGCCGGCATACAGCTGCAGGGGGCATCGTGCATTGTCGTCGAGGGACGACCATGTGGAGCCATGGCTATCCTCTCGCCTGTCTGTATCATAGTCATGATCACCCGTTCTGCACCCGAGTTTGGTGCGGGCGATCACATTCAACGCCAGCGTCGTGACGCGCAAGTGCGACCCGGGCAACCCGGAACCCTCTCTGATGTGAGGAGTGGAATTGAACCCTTCGATTTCCAAGCCCAGCCAGTTCAACCGTCCAGGATGAAAATACCCGATCTTGGCTCCATAAACGACGGAGTTGGCGAGGCCCAAACTCCCAATCGGCGCTCCTTTCAGCGAGCCCGTGCCCTCCGCGTTATCATAGTCGTGTCCCCACGTAAACCCTCCGAATCCGCCCACATAGACCTCGCCTTCCCGCCTCCGTTCCACCACACGTTCCTTGACGATCGTCCGATCGCCCATCCGATCCCGCTGAATCGCTCGGTCTTGAATGTCTCGATCCGAGGTCGCCGGTCCCACCTCTTGGGGCCTTTCTTGAATAATAATTGGAGCATCCGATTGGGCGAAGCACGTCGCTCCCCCAGCGAGCACCAGCCCTAGCGTCAGAACATTTTGTACGGCCTTACGGGTAAAACTCATTCGGCGATCCTCCTTACTGGATTAGTTTTATCTGTCTTTGTCGATTTCTCACTGTGACATGTACGATACGGCTTCCAAACTGGTGTTTCCCCTAGTTCATTCCCTGCTCATTGGGCGGGTCCAATAGAGCTGCGACCACCGGTGAAGCACGTGGGTCGGACAGGGACGCGAGCCGGATTTATTCTGGGTAACCTCGAGGGCGTAGGGCCAGTTTGCGCGCCGACCGGAACCACGCGGCTATTTGATTTGGCCAAATACGGGTTCGACCATGGCACAGAGGATGAGAGGAAAAATTTATGGGACTGGCGAAGATTCAACAAAGCACAAGAATGGCTGTGCATACAGTGTCGGAAGCATATAGGACATTTACAGAGTAAGACCTAGACGTTGCCAGCGATACCCTTGAGGGGTGTCAGTGATGAATGGAAGACGAAGTTCGTTCCTCCATCACAGAATATTATCCCTATCAGGTGATCAAGCACTCTAGCAGGCTGCGGAAAAACTCAGTTGATGCCAAAAACATGGTGGGAATTTTCCGTATGGCGCTGATGCCAGAATAACCTCAGGATGCTCAAAAAGGCCGTCCAGCAAGGCCGCAGCGAGCGAAGAGGCGAGGCTTACGCTTCGGTACGTTGAGCCTCTGAGCGATGCGAGAACGCCGGTGGCGGACTTTTTCAGCATCCTGCTAGGCATACCGAAGGTTTGGGGGAGCTACAAAGCAGGATCGACGCAGGCAGGAGCAAGCTGTCCGTGGGGCGTCAACCAAGGATCGAGAAGTCGATCGGCTTGAAGCGCCCATTGTTCGAACCTTCAGCAGAGCAGGCTGTCAGGCCACACACCATGTCCAGCTCGGCCCTCAGGTCAATGTAGTCGCCTGACTTTGACATGGGCACGCCGACGGTCACCTTCCCCTCCTCATCGACCTTGACGTTCATGAAGATGTTGAATGTCGTCGAGATCTGGTGCCCTGATATACCGTGCTCTTTCAACGAATTAAGCAGATTCTCGAAACAGCTCGGATGGTAACCCTTGTGCTTGTACAGGATTTCAAACATCTCTTGACTGCACGGCGTCAGGAGGAAGTCGTGCCGGCCGACGGTGTCGTGGATGATGGTGAACATCGGTTTGCTGTTGTTAGCGTAGAGGATGTCGTTCGTCGTCAGGTAGATGCGGCTCGCATAGTCCAGCGAACGACCTGACGACAGCCGGCAACCGTGATCGTGCTCGTCGAAGGCGAACAGGTCAGACACCTGCTCGCCTAGGGGATCGACAACGCGCAACACCTGCCCACGCTTGATTTTGAATGCGCAGCCACTCTGTGGCGCAATACGGGTCAACTGCTGGGTGGTCATGCCTCATCCTTTCTGTGTGCGTGGAACGGACATGGCCATTTGTCTGAAACTTCCCGGCCGGAATATTGACTCGCCTCGGAGCTTTCGCCGAAGTTTTTCAGCATGGGGTTGATCGAGCCCTGGAACGTCATCTCGCGTGCTCGGATTATCTGCTTCATGGTCTCAAACTTTCCGCGAGCACGCAAGCGCTCAAATTGTTCATGTAAGTTGAACACCATGGTCGGGTACCTGGCGGTTCGTGCATGACGCGATGCCTTGGGGTGCATGCCGATGACGAACATCGCTCGGCCGCCGATGCTAAACGAAAAGTTATTGTTCTTTGGGTCGGAGTCGACGCTCTTGTCCCATGCAAAGAAATCGGAATCAATGGCGTGCATGGCCTGAAGCTGACGCCAAAGCAAATCCTCGAAGTGCTGTTCTGATTTGATCGCGGGTCCGCGGAACATCGCGATGAAGGTATTGAGCTGGTCGTCGATGATCGGGAATTCGTGGCAGAACTCGTACAGATCATGGCAGACGGCACGCACGGCATTGTCGCACGCTAGTTCTGGGAATAACCCGAAACGATAGCCCTTTTGGGCGAACACCGAGATGGCGCCAGTGCACGGGTAGTGATCACCAGCTATCTGTTGACTTAATTGATCGTGCGCATCGATGAGTTCGGCGGCGACGGGAACGTCGGGTACCAACGGCCTGACTACTGCCGTATCTTTGAAGGCTGCGTAGCTCGAGAACTGGCTTGCCACCGGATCGACCGACAGGGGGTTCCACAGGCACTTGTCGCGTCTACCGGTGTCGCCGCCGTCAGTGCGTATCGCGTCTATGAGGTTTGGATGCATGTAAACATCACTCCAATGGACTGAGTTGGAACGGTATTTTCAGGTCTAGTGCTATACGCGTCCGCGGATCAATTGACACAGAAACATCACAGTGCGCCTAGGCGCAATCTCTCGCCAAAATCGTCAGGCAAGTTGTCTTCCTCCTGAAGGGAGGCGGCTCTTATGTAGTGGATGAGTCACGCTTGCCAGACAAAAATGAGTGACCTGCCGCCGACTCAGCTCGCGCTGTGTGTTCTCCTGTCTCTGAATCATTTTCTTCCAAGAGGACCAGCTGGCTCGCCAACTACTGCCCCATCGCCCGATCGGTTTGTTCAGTTCGGCGATCGATCATGTCGGCCATATCAGTCAATCGAATCGACCGCATGTGATTCCGATCGTTCACGGTCGCAACAATACGATGTCCTTGGCTAATATTTCCGATCTTCCGGGTGGTCGGATCGCTATGCAAACGGATTTCCTGCCCGTCTTTCCCCATCACGAAATAGTCCTTGCCTTCAACGCGAAGCAATTCGCCCTCGATTTTGTGACCGACCTTCAGCTTTTCTCGGGCAGCGTAGACACCAACTTGACCACCTTTCCTCTCCAACGGATCTGACTGCGATGCCGGATGACTAGCCTGCGCCGCATTAACGGCCTGTGCCGCCTGAGACTGGTCAAACCAAGGCAGCAACCCCCATGAAAGGAGACCGACGATTTTAAAAATGGACACCATGGGAGGTTTTAAACCGTATGCGGTAATCAGTTACATTACGCTTCAGGGAAGACGTGAGGGCCTAGCACCTTCCCTAATTAGGGGCGATGAATCACGCGGGTGCTCGGCTTCTTCTGGGACGTCCTCCGTCACAGCCGAACTGTTCTGCTTTAGCAGACATCCTATCTGCCTACACTTATCGCATTCCTGGTCGCATTTACCTCGGAGTAGGCGCCGCTCCTGACTCCTTATAAAGTTTCATTATTCGTCGTATAATTTTAGGTGTTATTCAACCAACATTTCCTTCCGAGACTTCTTCGCGCGAGCCGCGTCACCCGCTGATTTGACATCCTTTTCCTCCTCGGGGGGAGGAAGAACCGCAGGCAATCCGAGCGAATCAATCCACAACTCGCGGCTCCAACCGGCGGAATGGTACAAATGTTCGTCTTCTTCATTCTCCACCTTCTCGCAGGCCTCCTTGAGCGCCATTCCATCCTCACCATGAAGTTGTTCGGCCGCCTGACTCATAAGCTCCCAATTTTGATGATCCTTGGTTTCGGCCGTCACGACGCATTCGCTGGCGACTAGTTGGGCGGCTTCGGGCTTTCCCGTTTTCAGAGCCATGTTCATCGCTTCCACAAGCGACTCCCCCTTGTGCCGGACGATTAGACGCCCTGGCGTCTCCTTGGCGGGATCGAGTCCCATAGTTTCAAACAGTCCGCGCAGGATGTGTTCGTGATCGCGCGTCTGTTTTAAATACTTCTGCCATTCCTTTTTCAGGTCTTGGTTCACCGCGCATCGAATGGCGGTCTCGTAAACTTGGACCCCGCCGGCTTCGGTTTCTAAGGCTTGATAGAGCAATTCATGGAGCAGCTCGTTTTTCATGATGTTCCCTCTCTGTTGTTGGGTGTTTTAATGTCTTTGCGATCCTACTGTCCCGTGTGAAGTCTGGCCTGATCCTCACTTAGCATCTGTCCTTTCGCTCTCCAGCCCCCATAGTAATGTTGGCATCACGTTCATGGACGTTGCAGCTTACCTACCCGTCTGTGCTCCCCACCCACGCCCTCATTGCGCCGTTTTTCCGACCTGAGCCTAGCCCCCAACAGGCCAGCGTTGCATTGATGGAAGTGAGCTCAGTGGCTTCTCCCCGTGAAGAGCATTTTCAGGGCCGGATCCTGCTCAGCCCGTCCACACAATTGACAGACCCTCATGGCATGCCCCGCGCGATTTCTCGCAACCTGCCATGGATGCGCGCAGCTCGGCTCACTCATGGGTCTCATACCTGGTCAAGTAGACAAACGGCCGATTGAGTTTGAAATGAGCCCATACATACCGCAAAGCTTGGAATCGCGATAATTTAGGGCGATTCCAATGCCGATGTTGCGCGATGGCTGCGATGAAGGATTTGACCCCGTCATTGCCGCCTTTATCCACGACGATCCCAGGAGCCTCGCCGACTCCGACGGATTGGAAGAGGTCCGTTCCCTCGCCACTGGCGGCCAGGGCTTTTCCATGATCATAGGCTTGACGTACAAAACGACGGGCCTTCTCCTCAGCGAGGAGAGCAATTACACCGTCTGGCCCTCCGGGCACAAATACGGCGTCATACATAACTGAGTCCGCGGTCGCAAAGCTTTTGTCCACTTTCACGTCGCCCTTGAGCTCCCCGAGCCGCATGGCGATGACTTCTGTGGTGGCGCCTTCTTTTTTTAAGCTGGCTGCCATGCGCTTCACATCAGCGGCCGTCACGCCATCTGCAGCCAGGATCGCGACCTTGCGGCTTTTGATGGAATCCTTCGGCCCTCCTCTTGACTCAACCCCTTGCTCTTGCCGGCCCGCGTCGCCGACGCGCCTTTGGGGGCCTGCATCCCAATCTTCCCTGCGACCTGACCTGCCAGGTCTTGGTCGATTCTCGCGAGGTGCTCAAGCATAAGTGTCTTGATCTTCACGTCGGTGACCTTCGAGAGTTCCACGGTGAGCGCCTGTCCAATGTGCTCTTGTTTAGGTACAGTTAGGCTGTTGTAAAAGAGCGCCGCTTGCGTGTAATGATCGCTAAAGGTCTTACTCCGCTCGCGGGTCTTGACCCCATTCACCGGTGCCGGATAATGCACATAGCCCTCCTTCTTCGGGGGAGCCTCCTGCGGGGTACCAGCGAGGGAGTTGGGCGCGTAGTTGGTTGGCCCTGGCCGATTGGCGAAGCGCATGGGGCCGTCCTGCTGAAAATTATTGACGGGTGATTTGGGTTGATTAATCGGGAGCTGCGCAAAGTTCGGGGTGCCGAACCGGTTCAACTGAGTATCAAAGTAGGAGAAGAGGCGACCCTGCAGGAGGGGATCATCACTCATATCGATGCCCGGCACGACGTGCCCGGGGTGAAAGGCGATTTGCTCGGTCTCGGCAAAGAAATTATCCGGATTGCGATTTAGCGTCAGCTTGCCCACCCCCTGAAGCGGGATTTGATCCTCTGGCCATAGCTTCGTCGGGTCCAGAAGGTCGAAGCCGAGTTGGTCCCCGTCTTCCTCCGGCACGAGCTGAAGGGCCAGCTCATATTCTGGATAGGCCCTGCTTTCAATCGCATCCCAGAGATCGCGCCGATGGAAATCGGGTTCTTTCCCTGCCAATTGCTGCGCTTCCTCCCACACCAACGAATGTACGCCCAGTAGCGCCTTCCAGTGAAATTTCACAAAGGTGGATTTCCCTTCGGCATTGACCAGGCGAAAGGTGTGGACGCCAAAGCCGTCCATCATGCGATAGCTGCGCGGGAGGGCGCGATCGGACATGATCCACATGACCATGTGCATGTATTCAGGGGTGAGCGAGATGAAATCCCCGAAGTTGTTATGCGCCGTCGAGGCCTGAGGCATGTCATTATTCGGCTCTGGCTTGAAGGCATGAACCAGATCGGGAAACTTGATGGCATCCTGGATGAAGAACACCGGAATGTTATTGCCCACGAGATCCCAGATGCCTTCGGTGGTATAAAACTTTGTGGCGAATCCCCGCGCATCCCGCGCGGTGTCCGCGGTGCCCAGATTGCCATTCACAAGTGAGAAGCGCACAAAGACCGGCGTCTTGATCGAGGGGTCACTGAAGACCGCGGCCTGGCTGTAGCGAGTCAAGGGCTTGTACACCTGAAAATATCCATGCGCACCTGAGCCCCGTGGGTGCACCACCCGCTCCGGCATCCGTTCATGATCGAAATGCGTGATCTTTTCCCGCAGATGGAAATCTTCCAGTAACGTGGGTTCGCGTGTCCCTCCCTTGAGAGAATTGTCGTCATCAGCCACGCGCACCCCTTGATTGGTCGTGAGATACTCGCCTTGCGCCACGCCGGGCTCTTTCGCGTCCCGGGGAGCCATGTCGGTCTTCTTGTCGGTTCCTGCCGACAGGGACGGGGCCGCGAGGGCGACGACGAGCAGGAACGTCAGTGGAAGGATAGTAAAGCAGGTGCTGCTCCACCAGCCATCACGGATGAACCGACAATTCATGAGCATGGTTCCCTCGTTTCTTGGCCAGAGGCGTGAATAAAGTTCCATTAGGCTTGCGCCATCAGGTGTTCCTTTCGTTCCATGACCTCCGCCTTGAGCGCCTCCCAATCGATCTTGGCCTTTTGAGCCTCGGGAAACATTTCGCCCTCTTCTTCCTTCACGTGATGCTTGACCAACTCGCCCAGCACCGTGAATTTGGCTTTGAACGTCGCATCGCTTGGCTCAAGTTCTTTCAGCTCGGCAATCAGCACATGCACGAGATGATGCTCTTCAGTGGCTTCGTTCATCAGCTTGTCATCCTTGGTACCCTTTCGAATCGCCGGGTAGATAAGCTCTTCTTCTAACTCCGCATGGATTTCCAACTCGTGAATGATCGTCTGAGCAATGTCCTGCTGTTTCCGTGTGGTCGCCTCTGGGTACTCGGCGAAGAGAGCTTTTACTTTTCTGTGATCCGCTTTCAGCATGATGAACACCGGATTAGATGACGTTGCCATAAGATCCTCCTGTGGTAAGAGAGTTCCGAAATGAATGCTCACTCTGTCATGCCTGCGAGACATCCGTAGCTGGGATATTCCCTAGCAACCAACTCCGTTGAAGACGGGCAGGAAGACTCTCTTTGCGATGACAATTGGCATATTGACTCACCATCAATGCTTGACATCGCCATTTAATGTTTCAAAGCTCTGCTGGCCTCCCAAAAAATGGAGCCCTGTCAATAAAACCGATCCAGCTGTGAGAAAGCGACGTGAATTTGATTCCAGCCTCCTGTGAGGTGTTCAATACACTGAGGTCTTGAGGGGAATACTACGAGGCGCACCCGGTGTAATCGATGTCATGCAATTCAGAGCCGCATCATCGACTCCATCAGGGGGGCGACGACGAAACCAACTTTTCGAGATTGAGAGTGGCTATTGGCCGCGCCCAGGAGGTCGCAACAAAGTTGCGACGCATGATGAAGATTAGAAGCGGGCAGCGATGAGCGGGAATCAATGCGAGTTTAGGGAGCAGTTTCATTGAAGGGCTTGTAGTGTTCGAGCCGATGGAGAAAGACCTCTATCTCGATTTTACGAGATAAGGCGCTGATTACCTCATATTCTGTGTCGCTGAATCCATGCCTTTCATGAAGAGAATCGAGCAGCATACCGGCGGCGCATATGAGGTCTCTTACTTCTCGACAAACTTCCATGGTCGGATTTCCTGGTCCTCACAGCTGTCAGGTTAGTGGGTCGTTTCAGAGCAGGGCGCACAGTAATGGAGCTGGTAGAGAATGGCTTCCTTTTCAATTCTTTGGGTCAAGTCGCTAATCGTCTCGTATTCATGGTCTCCGAAGCTCTGCCGTTCTAGACTCGCAAGAAGTGCTTCGCAGGCGCATATAACGTCTCTGACTTCTTTCGAAACTCCCATTGGGGGATATTAAAGGCCCATACCTAAGACCCGAACTGGGGAAAGCCCTAGCGGTGCTCATCATCCATAATGGTAGCGTATGTCGATCAACAGGAACATCGAATGGATGGATCCCCCCTGGAACTCGATCCAGAACTCAACATTCTCACGAAACAAGGAGGGCGAGCGGAAAATACCGAGCGGTGGTTAAGATGAAAGAGAGGCTGTCATGAGCAAGCTGGATAAGAGATGGACATAATGCTGATTATCCCAATCTGCCTGGGGGCTCTTGGCGTGCTAGTCTGGGTAGTGATGAAGGGGCTTGAATGACATCCCCACCCTTCCATCAGTCCTTACAGCTATTCAGATTGTCAGGTCATCGCACTCACGGGGTAGATATCCGCTCATGCCAGCCCACGGGAACCCTGCCGCTCATAGTGACTCCTTTTCGTTAGCGAGATTACTCATTGAATTGTTATGCGGTTTTCAGTTATCCCCCTTCCTTTTCTCGCCCGTCGCTCCTTGATCTTTGTCATTCCTATGATCAGTAGATTGTTTGGCACTGCTGTTGTTTTTCTTCATCTTGTTTTCCTTGGTCATCGGGCCACTTTGGGGACCTTTTTCCGCAGCCGGACCGGACTCTCCTTTAATCATCTCCTGATTGCCTTGAGAGCCTCTATCGTTCGACATGTCCTTTTCGGCCTGAGGGGTGCGCGGCATCGGCATAAGACAGACCAACACATAGGACAAACCCACAGGACATCACCCCGACAATCTTCGAAATGGGTACCATGAACAACCTCCTCTGTTTTGACACCTCATCACGCGTTCCGAAGGTCGCCGGCATAGTCCCGGCAATGCTGGATCAGCAACTGAACTGTCTCACAAATCGAAGTCATAAGGGTCCTGTTAGGCGTTCCACGTTCGTAAAGAAGGACTGGGCGGCCATCGCCAGCCAGCGCAAAAGGAGGATGGTCATTACGCTTGGGAGGCTTCCCCGGTAGCCCGCCGCCTGTGGGTTCAGCCCCGAACTAACAGTTCTTGTCGTGTCTTGCGGAATACAACCACACCCTCCCCGAGGGGGGCCATGGACTTGACTTCGCTATCTCAATTTCACAATGGTTTCATACAATTTATCAGCGGCCGCCTCCTTCGACAGGAAGGCCGAGGCACCCGCCAGCGTCATCGCCTCGACGATTTGGGGAGAAGTATTCACGGAAAGTCCAATGACAATGGTGTCGGGTTGTGCCGCCTTGATCTGTTTTGTCGCTTCGATGCCGTCCATTTTGGGCATATTGACATCCATTACGATGGTATCGGGCCTCATCTCAGCGGCGATGGACACCGCGTCTACGCCGTTCCCTGCCTCCGCGATCACGCTTACATCATCATAACCCTCTAACATGGTCCGTAAGCCCTGACGAATAATGACATGATCGTCGACGAGCAGCACGCGATGCACGCCGGACCCCTTGGGAACCGGCGCCACGTGCAGCCGATCTCGGCTGTTCATCGCGGTCTGCGCTCGTGCGGGTTCTTCGTCCGTGCTCAGCGGCAACGTTAACGTGTTCGTGGTTCCCCGACCAGGCGCGCTGTTCAATTGAAAAGACCCGCCCATCGCCTCCATGCGTTCGCGAATGCTGAAAAGTCCAAAATGCACGCCTGCGGGCCTAGAGGCCAACGATTCGACATCGAACCCCGAGCCGTGATCGGCAATGACTATATGCAGCTGATTCATTCCCTCGATGGAAAGAGTCAGACTGGCCCGAGAAGTCTTGGCGTGCTTGACGATATTGATCAATAGCTCACGAATCGATTGGTAGAGCAGTACGTGTTGGTCGTCCCGCAACGACAGAGAGCCTGAAGAAAGGCGGAGCTCGACATCCAAGCCGTGTTTGACCATATCCTGGGCTAACCATTGGAGCGCCGCCGCGAGACCCAATTCATGTAACACTGGAGGGCATAGCTCAGCCATGAGGGTGCGAGTATACTCGAGGGACCGGGAGAAGATGTCTGCGATCTCCCCCAAGGCATTGATCAAGACCGGCTCTGGTGCCCTCAACCGGGATTGAACATGGGCAATTTTCAATCTTCCTAACACCATGAGTTGTGCCAGATAGTCGTGCAGTTCGGTCGCCACGTGTTTGCGCTGCCGTTGCTCGCTCAGTATCAATTCGGATGCCAGGGATCGCAATTGTCGCTGCTTCTGCAATAAGAGTGTGTTCGCTTCGTGCTGACCGAGATAGCGTCGTTCCGACTCTTCTGCTTGTTCCTGTGACCGTAGCGCCTTTAAGGTGAGCTGCTCATTCGCGTCCAGGAGAAGGTTTGTTTCGGCCTCAACCGGCCGGGGTAAATCAGCTGGATTGTGCTCGTTGGTCATGCTTAGCCCTCTCGGTCGTTCCGCCACCGCTATGTCGAATCGCCCAATCGTCTCGGGCTGCCGGTCATGAGTCCTTCATAGCCACTGAGCCCAGTGCCCATGACGATCCCCTCCTGGGTGATCTCATACAGTTTGAGCTCCTTACTGTGTTGGCTGCCACGTAACTTCACAATGCCCATCAGACGCTGAAGCTGCCCATTGAGCTCGACATAGCGCTGCAGGATGATCCCATCGGTCAGGAAGGCCGTGCCGTGCGGGCTGAACCGCAAGTCTATGTACGAATCAACCACTTCAACCGTCAGGAGTACTGTGATACCCATGGAATTCAGCATGGAGACCATCCGGTGAAGTGTCTCACGAAAGTCCTCGCGATAGGCGGGCGCCAGAGCCAACTCCAGACCCGAGAGCGAGTCAATCACCACCCGTTTTATCCCATGCGTCCGGACGTGCTTACGGATCTCCTCCATGGTCTCATCTAAGGACAGGTCCAGCGGACGCAAATAGAGGACACGGAGCAAGCCGTCTTGGACGTGTGACGCGAGCGTGGCGCCTAACGGATTGGTCTTGAGATAGTCCGAGGGACGCTTCTCGAAGACGGCGAGGAGACCCGGCTCCCGCTCGGTGAGCCCCGCAGAGAGGAATTGCAGCGACAAGACGGTCTTGCCAGAGCCGGATGGCCCGGCAATCAGAATAGATGAGCCGATAGGAATACCACCGTCCATCATGTCGTCGAGCCCTCGCACGCCGCTCCTGAGACGAGTGATCGGCTTGGAGACGGTGCTGACTTTCAAGTCGCTGACCTCTTTCGGAATCGGAAGGCGCGGAAACACTGTCACGCCGTCGCCGGTAATACGGAACGTCTGCAGCCCAGGGACCGGCGCTTGCCCACGCATTTTCACCACCTGAAGTTTCCGCACCACGGAGCTCCGCTGGAGACTCTGATTCAACCACAGAATGCCGTCTGCCACGGTGAAGATCGGATTGTCCTCCTTCTCGGCGTCCTGATATTCGCCCACGAGGAACGTGGTGGCTTGCCAAGACGTGAGGTGCAGGGCGAGTCGCTGGACAAACGCTTCCACAGGTATTTCGCTCACCTGCGCTTTATTTTTTCGCGCTGCGCGAATCACCGACCGGAACGAATCCACGATCACCAGCTTCGGTTGTGTCGTCTCGACTGCTTCCACAATCTGCTGCAACACCTTTTCAAGACCGGCTTCCAATATGGCCTGGCTGACTGACATGAATCGAATGGACGTATTGATCTTTTCCGGATTAAAAAATGAAAACTGCTGCTGATACCGGAGCAATTTCAAAGGAGGTTCACCGAGGACGGTGATGTAAAGGGCCGGACGCTCCGGTGTGGCTAACGCAAAACAAATCTGATGGACCAATGTCGTCTTTCCGGCCCCGGGTCCTCCCGCGAGGAGATTGAAGGAATATTCAGGCAACCCTCCGCCCAACGCTTCATTCAGACCGGGCACTCCCGTATCGAGTTGGACGATGGAAACTTTGTCGTTCATTTTGGAGTCTCCCGGGGCGATAGGGGGTCTATATCTGGCCATGCATTCTGCAGAAGCTTGGCAGTTAATCGCTCTCCGATGAAGTGACCCAGCAATTCGAGGAAAGTGGCTAGCAGAGCGATCGAGGCTTCCAGAATGCATGCAGGGATCTGTTTTTGCAAACA
>JBDTSF010000217.1:0-3412 GCA_039931295.1 Nitrospirota bacterium
GTGAAGCTGACTCTGCACGAAGGTCCGTGAAAAAAGTGATCCTCATGCCATTCCAACCTATGCTCTCTTCACGAGAGCCTCTCCAATACAAACACGCGGTGGAGAGGCGCCCCTCCACCGCGTGTTCGCAGACATACTTTCGACTGATTTACTCGGTCTTGGCTTTGAGTTCTTTGGCCTCGCCTTTGATTCGCTCCCCGGCTGCTTTTGTTTTTCCCTTCGCCCGTTCCATTGCACCACTCACGTCATTGCCTTGGGCCTCTTCCATTTGGGCTTTCATCTCTCCTTTGGCCTTCTGAGACTTCGCCTTCGCTTTTCCCTTCATGTCCTCAACTGCAGCTTTCGTGTCATCAGCTTGAGCGACACTCTGAATGCCCACGAAGACAAACAGAAATGCCATGATAACCATCGTAAGTTTTTTCACGGAAACCTCCCTGTAAAAGTTTAAAGCATTGCAGTCTTGGGTGATGCGGTGCACCACCATCAATTGACTGTCACAGTATGGCTGATGAACAGGACAGGGTCTGATCAATATTGCTCAGTAGAAAGTAAATCGTTTCTTCAGTTTTAATGTGCCGAAGCGGCATCGTCCGAGGATAGGTTTGAAATAGCCGGCCCATTGACCACTTTCCCGGACTTGTCGAATCGCGATCCGTGGCAAGGGCAGTCCCAGGTTTTTTCTGAATGGTTCCACGCGACAATGCCTCCCAAATGCGGACACACTGCTGACTGTTCATGCAGCTGCCCCGCTTCATCGCAATAGACAGCGATCTTCTTCAGACCGCGTCGGACTATGGCGCCGGAGCCGGGGGGGACTGATACATCTTCCTTGATATCCCCGGGGGTGACCCAATCAACGTATTGTGCAGCCATATTGAGGGTTTCCTTGGCAAAATTGTTCAATGCACTGAGCGTCTTCCGAGATGGATCGTACAGAGTAGACCAGGCATTATCGCGACCTAGAATGAGGTCGGTGAGTAACATGCCGGCAATGGTGCCGTGCGTCATGCCGTTGCCCGAATCCCCGGTCGCAATATAGACGTTTGGTTCGTCCATCGGATTTCGCCCGATAAAGGCCAGGCCATCAACTGGTTGCATGACTTGACCGGACCAGTGGAATACAATATCCGTGATCATCGGAAAACGGATACGAGCCCATTCCTCCAGCTTCACATAGCGGGCTTCTGCATCATCTGACTGTCCAGTCTTATGATCCTCGCCGCCCACAATCAATACATCACTCGCAACCGATGACGATCGGCTCAGACGTATATAGTGATAAGGATCCGATGTGTCCCAATAGAGCCCTTTACTGATTGAGCCTGTCGGCACGGTCGCTCCAATTACAAATGTCCGATAGGCAGCTTGTTTGGTATGAATGGCCAATAGGTCATTGACCGGTGTATTGGTCGCAACTACCACAGCTTCTGATGTGACCGTCTGACCATCCCGCATTTCGATGCGGGCTGATTCACCCCCTTCAATTTTTACCGCATGCGTCTCTGTATAAATGCGTCCCCCATCTCTGATGACGGCCAGTGCGACCGCCGCCAAATATTTCAAGGGATGAAATTGTGCTTGCCGGGGAAAGCACAGTGTCCGTCCGGTATCGAATGATGTGATGGGGGCGCGTGCAACCATATGGACATCGGTCAGGCCTGCATGCTGCGCGGCGGCCATCTCTCGATCGAGGATGTCGGTGGATTCTCCCGGCGGCACGAAAAGGTATCCATCCACACGCTCAAAGTCACAATCAATCTGTTCGTCACGAACGATTCGTTCAATTTGGCAGATGGCAGCCGAGTGACTTTCAGCCGCGAGCTGCGCACCTTTATCTCCGTGTAACCGCTCCAGATCAATATAGCGGTCGTCCAAAGCGGTTACGAGGTGAGCCGTGGTCCGTTCAGTCTCACCGGACACAATCGGGCCATCATCCAAGACAATGACGGATTTTCCGGCACGCCCCAACAAATACGCGGTGGTTAAACCCGCGATGCCCGCTCCTACGATACAGACGTGAGCCTCCTCATTCGTGAGCAACCGAGAAAAACTGGGCAACTTGGCGGTAGCCATCCAGACCGAAATGCTTTCTCCTGCGTGGTTTTTCATATGACTTTCTCCCATGTCACCCAGCTGGATTTCTCCCGCTCTCACATGACCACATATATCGCTCTCCTTTTACTACACCCCTCTTACACAGATCCTCACGGCCTTCGCCGAAACGGTCTACGATCTTGATGTCGACCTTCTCATATACATGGTTCCCGGTCTGTGCAATTCGATACACTTTGAGAGGTCCCGACGCATCTGAGGATAGATAATGGATCGGGATTCACGCGTCGGGGAATCTTTAGGGGAACGCCTCGCCCGCTCAATCTTATGTGGTGGCTCCCCTGCCTTGTGAGGGTCCCTCCACGTTGATCTTCTCTCCGAGGCTGATTATTCGTATGTGGTATGTCGCTTACGCATCGAATATGAATCGTCGGCAGATTGACGCGCAGTCGTAGCGAATTCTGTTATGCTGGATGACGCCGAAAAACATTTCGCATTGCATTTTCTTCCGGTTTATCACCTTGCAATTTCCTGGAAGGAGCGAACAATGATTATTTCTCAGCATGGCCAACCTCCCGTTCGGTCACAGACATTTCTTGATCGTTTTGATCGTTTGGCGAAGCAGACTGAATACCTCACAGGCCATCCCATCGCGTTCGCCGCCGCCTTGTGCTTTATCGTATTCTGGGCGTTAACCGGCTCGCTGTTCGACTTTGGTGAGGTCTGGAAGTTTATCCTTATTGCCGTGACCTCCATTGTAACCTTTCTGATGGTGTTCTTGATTCAAAACACCCAGAACCGCACTCGTGCAGCGCTTCAATTGAAACTCGATGAGTTAATCCGTTCCACGAGTGGCGCTCACAATGTGATGCTGACAGTGGAAGATATGTCGCTGGAAGAGATCGAGACGTTCCGCACTCACTATGAAAAACTGGCCGTGACGGCTCGGGAAAGACTCAGACGAGGTCAAGCCGATACCAGCACCCCTACAATCACCATTGGGTAACGGTTTTTACCGGTTGAAGTGGATTCGCTGCTAGGCCTTTGTGATCATCACGGGTCCTAGTGCTCTCCTCAATATTCTCCTGCCTGATCCAATCCCCCTTGCTTCTGCTGAGTGTCGCGCCGGCACGCGTAATATTGCCTGCCTCGTCAATATTTCAAAACTGATCAATTTGGCTCAGCTTCTATTCAGCTAAGAGTGCAGGATAATTTTCTGGCTTAAGGAAGGTAGTCATACAGGACGGACCATGAGAACGTATGGCGTGGGCACGAGAAGTGGTTTCCTAATGATCGAGGGCTGAGCGAGTCTCGTCGATAATTTCCTGGAGAGTCGGCTCAGAATAGCAAGGCATGTGAA